>CAYJVA010000077.1:0-4680 GCA_964373465.1 uncultured Gammaproteobacteria bacterium | reverse complement strand
CTCTCATACCGATGCAGCGATCGCTACTCACAACGAGAGAATAGTTGAGATCATCTCGCAAGAAGATACAGCGATGAATCAGTCTCTTATTAATAACAGTCAGATATTTGCCCAGCAATTTGGCGAAATGCCGGGTATGCTTTTGATTATTGGCGATCCGTACGGCAAAATACTCTATCGCTCGCAAGAATTAGGAACAAACGAGGCTATTATTACAGATGTACTTGAGAAGTCAGCAAATATTATCAGACCAACATTTGTGAACCGAAATCTCGGAGAAACCTCCTTGCGTTTTGGTGTCTTTCCAGCAGAACGTGGTGGTCAACTTCAGGCCATAGTCTTGATGGGACAGACAATGGATATCATCCAAAAATCCTTAAATACTCTCACTCTAACCTTAGTCTCAGTTTACTTTGGTTTGCTTGTCATCACTGGTGCTGGTGGTTTTTTATTGGCTCGCAAAGCATTGAGCCCAATTGTCCAGGTCTCAAAACAGCTCAAAAAGATTAGCGCCGAAAATTTAAAAGAACGGGTTCCGGATCCCAAAACTGGTGATGAAATTGAAGAACTTTCACAAACATTTAATAGTCTTTTGGATCATCTCGATGAAGCTTTTGTTCGGGAAAGACAGTTTATCGGTGATGTCGCGCATGAATTAAAAACTCCCGTGGCTACTCTCAAAGGAGGCATAGAGGTCACCATGTCCAAAAATAGAACAAATGAAGAATATAAGAAAGCCTTTGATGAAACACTTATAGATGTTAATCGGTTGTCTTCAACGATAAAAAATATCCTTGATTTAGCTTGGATCGGAGCTGAAAATGCCAATTTAGGCGACAAACATTTTGACTTGTCAGAAGTTCTCATCGAACTTCAGGAAATTGCAATCAAATTAGCATCACAAAAACGCATTATCGTAAAAGGTGAAATTGAGCCAGGGATTGTCGTTGGGGGTGCTGAAGACAAAGTGTCGCGCGCAGTGCTGAACAGTGTTGACAATGCAATTAAGTATACCCTCACAGGCGGATCGGTTACCATGTCGCTTCGAAAAAAGAAGGGAAACGCACTCATAGAAGTTAAAGATACGGGAATTGGTATTCCAGATAAAGAACTCAAACATATTTTTGAGCGTTTCTACAGAGGTTCCAAAGCTACAAAAACCCTCGGATCAGGATTAGGACTCGCTATAGCCCAAGGGATCATCAAAGCTCACCGTGGAAATATTGAAGTCACGAGTAAAGTCGGAAAAGGAACCTCTGTGCTTATTACTCTACCGCTCTTTCAAAAATCATTAATGTCTTCTTAACGATTTCCTCATCCTTCTTTGTGTATACTTAAAGAGATATAAGTTAAAAAGAGGTGAAAAATAGGGGATGCTGTCATTACCCAATAAGGAATAATACAACAACATAACGGTTACAAACAGTGATGCTTGCAGAAATCACCTTTTAAAGCTTGAGAAGGGTGATTTTTTTTAAGGTACGTTCACAGTGAAATCTTTATTCACTGTACTTCCGTCTGGCATGGTAATTTGTGTTGATACTTTCCATGGACCACGCATACTCATCCTTCCGTAAGCGGCGTATCGACCGTTTCCCTGAGGGGAAGCATTCCCTTGTTGAGTTCCCATATTCATGGCAGTCATATTGATATCAAAAGAGACCGTCGCGCCATTGACTGGTTTTCCGTTCTTATCTTTGACATCAATGATAAAAGTTGCTGGACCAATGCGTAATGGATTTGGATCGGTAGTCAAGGATACCGTCTCACTTCCTGAATCTACGCTATCACTAGAACCTGAAAGCACCTTCCAACCTAAACCAACAACAATAACGGCTCCAATCACAAGTGCTATAAATAAATTTTTATTCTGCATATAATCATCTCCTTTTTAGATTACATTAATAATCATCATAAGTCCACCTGGCTCAACGTGTTCATTGGTCGTGTGATGAGGTATATGACAATGCAACATCCATTTGCCTGGCCGATCAGGCGTAAATTCGATATCATAGCGCTCCCCAGGTGCCACAGCGACCGTATCCTTTGTCCATTGAGCGGATTTAGGTACATCATTACCGTCTGTAGCTACGATTTTGAAGGGAAAGCCATGCAAATGCATCGGGTGGATCATTTGACCGCTTCCGACAAAGCGCAATCTCACCTTCTGACCAACCTTAACATGAAGAGTTTCGGTGTCTGGAAATGCTTTTCCGTTCATGGTGAAAAAGTTGCCATCCATTCCCGTTGCCGGCATAGCAGCATAGGTTTGACCATCAATGACTCGCCATTCGTTAAGCATGAGAACTTTGTCTATATCTGGTTTTGAGGCGAGTCCACCCTTAGGCTCGATGATGAAAGCACCGGAAAGTCCAACAGATATTTGTTTATCGCTATCATAATGGGAATGATACCAATAGGTACCTGCAGGCTTTGCCACAAACTCATAGGTAAATGTTTCTCCTGGTTGAATAGGTTCTTGTGTTTCGTCTGGTATGCCATCCATAGTGTTAGGAACTTGGATGCCGTGCCAATGAATAGTGGTAGGTTCTGTTAAATTATTTTTAACTAAAATCTTGACTTTATCTCCTTCTGTGACACGAATAAGCGGTCCGGGAACCATGCCGTTGTACGCCCAAGCCGTCACCGTGACTTCTTTTAGGATATTCCACTTAACGGGTTGCGCAGTAAGGCTAAAAATTTTTTCGCCATTCTCTACTTTGAACTGTAACTCCTGTAACCCTTGCGTTTCGGTTGCTTTGGGTACATTATCCTGCGGAATTGCTTCCATAGCTTTAAGAGCGGTTTCATTCTCTCCTGATATAGATAATTGTGCTGGAGCATTTTTGAGCGACAATCCGTTTTTTGTTTTATTGATCTGAACAAAGATGTCCCTGAAAACACCCACGGCTAAAATGAGTATGGCGTATTTATTTTTTAATAAAAATTCCCTATTCATAAACATAGACGTTTATTTTAACCGATTATTCATGAGAATTTCATTAAGTAATTACTCAATGATGATCTATCCCTTTAAATGCTTTTATAAATTTCTGTATTCGTTCTTCATCAAAATCACTCAATGTATCTATCCGAGTCCAGGCGGTAAGAGCTATCTTGGTATCCAGTTTCGGATATGGAGCCATAAGCACTTTGTCTGAATACTTTTTCACAATACTACTGAGGTTCTCGACTAATTTTTTGCACTCGTCTTGTGCTGCAGCGCTGGGAGTCGCTTGATTTTGGGAGCCTACATCTGGCGTACAGTTGTATTGCACCACTACACCACCATCTTCAAGATTGTGTAGTTGTAGCTCGTCGGGAATAGGAAAATCGCTTATTCCCCATTGGGCTTTCCCACCAACATGAGTTCCTGATGTGGGAGGTATAGAGTTATATGGATCATGTGCATCGGTGATATTTTGAATATGCTTGTTTCCCAGTGATGCCACGAACTCACTCGGTTGAGGTCTTGAAGTTTCCCCAATTAACCAGTAACCTCCTAGAAGCACAACGAGACAAATTGCTCCAATGATTCCATACTTTTTAAGTTGATCCGTTCTTGCCTGCTTTTGCTGTTGTTCACGATAAAACTGGCGCTTAAATGCTTTGCGCTCATGCTTTGGTAGTTGATTCCATTCTTTCGGATATTCCATACTTATTTTTTTCTTTTCATTTCACAGACAAAAGGTTGATTAATTTTCTTGACCGTTAAATAAATTGCAAACAACAAAATACCTATTCCAAATATGCCAAATTCCTGTCCTCTCAAAGGCAAAAGCCCAAGAACAGCAGTAGCCGATCCAAAACCTAATAGTGATGTTAAAACCACTGATCCGCAGGACGCGCAGCCCACTCCCAACATGCTGGTAGCCATTCCTAGCGCGGACATACCCATTGATTGTTGTACCTTTGTCGTTTGGCGCACATAGTAAATCAGGAGACTTACTTGAACTCCAGTAAGCCCTGCACTAACAAACGTAACTGTTCGAGACAAGGGCGTGAAGTTAGTTTGCAAAGACCCCAGTAAACTAGTTAACAGATTTGTTTTTTGCCACAAGGTCATTGTTGAAGAAGTCATAGCTTTGGTAATGAGATGTAAATTAGGCAACCAAGCGGCGAAAGCAATGACCATAAAAGTGACTGAGATGAATAGAATCAAATACTTCGGATGAGTAATGACTTTTGTTACAGTTAGCATGATTGATTATTGGAGCATTGGATCAATCACCGCTTGAAAAGCCGCAAACGGTTGAGCTCCAACAACCAAATCTCCCTCTATTTTTCCGTCCGAAGTCGTTTTACCGATCACAAACGTCGGGGTTCCAGAGGCACCCGCAGCAGTCCCATCAGCAATGTCTTTTTTGACCTCATTAGTTTGCGCTTGATCTGATAAACAAGAGGTAAATGTGCTTGTATTCAAACCAAGATCTTTGGCAATTATCTGAATTTTTTCATCATTCAAACCATTGCCGTTTGAGATAGTTCGTTTGAATATCTCATCATGGAATTGAAAATACTTGGAATCCCCACCTTGTTTACGAGCACAGTTAGCGGCCACTGCTTCTTTCGTCGCCATTGGGTCGTGAAATGATAAGGGGAAATCCCGATAAACGATTTTGACTTTACCAGTATCAACATAAGTCTTCACAAGTTGAGGAAGTGTTTCATCAAAATGAC
>CAYJVA010000076.1:0-4764 GCA_964373465.1 uncultured Gammaproteobacteria bacterium | reverse complement strand
AGCCTGATCCAAGGCAAGCGGACCGATGATGGTTTGTTGTTGTCTGATGATCTCATCAATTACTACGTTTTATATCACTGACAATATATATTATTTGATAATTGATTAGTTACATTTTTTACAAACCTGTTTTATTTTGGTATTTAAATTTCTTTAGAAAGTTCAATAAACGTATTTTTAAACCCCATTTTATGGTAAATATCTAATACGTGTTTGTTCACAGCAAAAGTATACAATCTGAGATGATTACATTTAAGTTGTTTAAACAAATCATGTATGTGCTCAAACAATAATTTTCCTATCTGTTTATTTCTATATTTTTTACTGACAAACCAATCTTCAATATGACCCCCTTTATCATATACCTTATCAGGGTATTCTTTAATCTGTCCACAAATATAACCAATTAACATTCCATTCTCTTCTGCAACGAAGATATGATATTTTTGATTTGTTAAATAATCTTGTAAAGTAGTCTTAACTAGCCTATTTATATCTTTATATGTCATAAAAGGAAGAATATCAGAAGGAAGAAGTTTTTGTCGATTATGAATTATGTAAAATTCGTTAATCAACTTTTCTAACTCTGGTCTATCTTTTAATGTGGCTCTGCGTATTTTCATACTCTTATTTTATACCTTTATATTGTTATTTGTTGTTGTTTTAGAATATCGTTTGAGTCTTCCATCGCGCACTTCCCATCCACAAATGGTTCTGAAATAATCTGAATAGTTATCATTTATCAGATCTAATAATTTAGCTCCCATAATCTCCGGCAGATCGTCTCGCTTTAGTGAGGATTCTCATTGATTTCAATCCGATTATAATAATGTGCCTGCTTTCTGATCAAGGATAAAAACTACATTTTTATGTAGCCTTAAAAATGAGGCTGACGCTTCAGGTCCTATGGGGCCTTTCAGCGTTCTGTGTATACCCCATGCTTTACCCTCTCCTTTAGCTATTAATATAATTTTTTTTGCCTCTAAAATACTAGCCACCCCTTGCGTGATTGCTCCAAGAGGCATTTCTTCTGGATGTTCAAAAGAACCTCTGTTTGCTTTTTGCGTTTCCTCATCAAGCAAAACATACCGTACTCGTGAATCACGATGAGATCCTCTTTCATTAAAGCCTATATGACATGTGTGACCCGGTCCTATACCTAATACCGCAAGATCAACTTGTCCATTTTGTTTCATACAATTTTCATAACGCAATGCTTCTTGGTGAGGATCAACTGACTCTCCATTAGGAATATGCCAGTTTGAATAATTTATGTTGATATGAGAAATAAGTCTCTCTTTCATATACCGCGCATAACTTGATGGATGATCTGTGCGGATGGGCCAATACTCGTCTAAGTTAAAAATGATGACATGGCTCATGTCTAAATTGTGTGTTTTATGAGCATGAATAAGTACTCTATACATCTCTTGCGGAGTTGATCCTGTTGGCAAGGTAAGTATAGAATCTGCTTTACGATAAATTTGTTCTGCCACTATTGAAGCGGCATATTGATCTACTTCTGTAGATGTAGGGAAAATAAGAATTTCTGGGGTAAATGTGGAGCTTTTTTCAGAGTCGATAAAAGGTATTTCACTTGACATAGCATGCTTACAATGAATGTAATAACTTGAAATTAATATCTCTTAGAGATTTGATACGCCTTGTTTTAGTTTCTTTTTGATGAATCTTATGTTGTGTATTCAAAAACAAAGATTGCATGCCGGCGGCTTTTGCCGCCCTAATACCATTTATTGCATCTTCAATCACTAAACAATACTTTGGCTCTACTTTCAATTTATTCGCTGCGTGTAAAAATAAATCTGGCTCTGGCTTGCCCTTTCTCACATCCTCAATACTGGTGATATTATTTTGAAATACATTGAGAAGTTTGAATTTATTGAGCGCGCGCGTAATATACCCTCTATTCCCTGACGATGCTATCGCAAACTTAAAACCATTATTTTGAACTAATTTAATAACTTCAATTGCTCCATCAATTAAATGTAAATGAGAATCAATGAGATTGAAAAAAAATGTATCGTGCGCTTCAAGAAGCTTCTCTATCTCTATAAGCATATTATTAGTTACCCTATACCACTCAAAAGAATCACGTACAGACTTACCAAGTGTCTCTTCATAAAGCTCTTTAGTTAATGTACCGCCATAGTGCTCAATGGCAGCTTGCTCCGCTGCAAAATGTAAGGGTTCTGAATCTACCAGCACTCCATCAAAATCAAATAGAATTGCTTGTATCATACATTATTTAGTTTTCTTTCCTATATATACCGCAATAAAAAATTGCTCATCACCGTCACTATCTTGAGTAAATCTATACCCAATGTCCATAATCTCTTTACGTCTCAACATCGTCAATGAAGTCTCTTTTAATTTTTTAGATTTCATTTTAGACACTAAAGAACCATTAAGATGATAGGTATTCATAACTTCAATGGTATTTTTAGTGACATTCTGAAAGTCTGCTTGAACAGTAAGTATAAAACCCTGTGGTTTTAAGTATTTATAGGCATCTATAATCATTCCGTCAAGCAAGTCTCTTCCTGTTGGGCCAGCGGTGCTTGCTACCCAGTGATGTGCGCGAATTGAAGATTCCATTTGATGCAACTCATCTCCTGTTATAGGCACTGGAGGCAAAGCAGAAAGGATTATATCAAATGTTTCACCTACATGTAGCGGTTCATAGAGACTACCGACACGAAAATCATAAAGCGACTCATTACATTTATTAAGTACAACGTTATATCGAGCTAAATTGACTGCATGAGAATTAATATCATAAACAACTATTTTTCCTATGTGTTTTTCATAACATTTCCCCATGATGACTGCAGTATATCCATTGCCTGTTGCCATATCAAGTACTCGTACGTTATGAGATTTCATTTTCAAAAAACCATCCATTACCTGTGGCAACTGATCAACTAAATAATCCTTATAATAATCTGATTGAATAACACCGTCACGGAATTCGTAGACAAGAGGAACTTTTTGATAGAAACGATTGATTGTAGTTTTCATCTATAAATATCGTTTATGCCTTTCAACAAAACTTTTAATATCAT
Organism: uncultured Gammaproteobacteria bacterium; assembly: GCA_964373465.1. Lineage (GTDB taxonomy): Bacteria > Patescibacteriota > Microgenomatia > UBA1406 > HO2-37-13b > DATDVH01. The sequence continues at coordinate 1,681 of CAYJVA010000076.1, read as the reverse complement.
ACATATCACACATTTTCAGATCATAAATTAGGTCTAATTGATTTTTTGAAGTATTTGGATTGAGAGCTATACTAGCTCTTACCGACCAATAATCCTTCAGATTATGTAAACAGTAATGAATGATATCTTGATTATCTGTATTCCAAAGTCCGCACAGTATTAAACTTTCATCACCGCTACGAATCATTGCCCAACGAGTAGTTTTGTCAAGCGAACCGTTTCTGGCTTTTTTAAGAACGTTTTTCCACCCCAACCCCTTATACTCTGAAAATTTATCTATGACTTTTTGTTTTAAGCGAGAGACTATCGATAAGATTAACATCTTACTCTTGTGATAGTCTATATAAGCCTTCTCTATAGGCAAAATGTTATTTTTTTGTTCTTTTTCCCATTTATAAGTCATGATTGTTTGAAAATAGTTCAAAAGTTTATAATAATGGGATTGGTCTATAAAGTTTATTTTCAGAAGTCCTTTCAGAAATTGTGCAGGTTTTTCTGAATTACTATTGGCGACTCTTGTACAAACCCATTTAATAAACTGCATCTCTCTTAATCCGCCGTTTTGATATTTTAGATTATCTGAATTGATGAAAATTTTTAGTTGGTCAGTCCTATATAGTAAATTGTATACAAAGTGCGAATATCTATTTTCCAATTCTAACCCTGTTCTGATGCTGTCATGAGCAAGAGTATCGTATAGATTTTTATTCCCCCAGAGGAATTTGGCAAAAAACAAATCTGAACAGTAGAGCGTTGAATATTTTGCCAACCATCTCCAAGATTGTAATGAAACGATTGGATATAACTCAAAAAAATGAGAAAAATCTGAGCTTTTTAATCTTTTTGAGATGATATGAGCAATTAATCTCTCATCAAAACCAGTATTAGTATCAATGATACCAAATATGTCAATATCTGAACCGTGCGTGAGTTGAGATTTACCAAGACTACCAGTAATACAGAGAGCAAGAATATCTTTATGTTCATGCAGTAATCTATCACATAATTGAGCTAACTTAGATTTTGTCTTACGACTATAGTGCATAATCAGATCATCTATATTTTTTTTCATAAGTTAAGAATATCTGTAAAAAAATGAATACTTGCTTCCTTGTCACGCCAACTATACTTCTGAGCCGTGCTGAAATAAAAAGCGTAATGAGAGATGTAGCGGTTTAAAATGGCAAGATCGTATAGAGAGTTATGTTCCAAATGACGTAAGAATATTTTGTATGCCTGTTTTAACTCCACTGGAGGTAAAGGGAGAGATGTTTGCGCAAAATAAGTAACGAAATAGAGCAAACTAGCCAATTCAAATTCTTTCGCCTCCGGACCGCGTATTTGAATATCAAAGTCAACAAAAAGCACTTTACCTTCAGGAGTAATAAGTTCGTTTGGCCCCCATCTATCTCCTATCACAATGCCTTTTGTATGTGCATCAACAAGCTGATAAAGAACATTCTGAGTCGCATCTAAAGCTCTTCCGTCTAATTGTTCCCATAATTCTGCTAAGTTAACCGCACCATTATTGTACTCAATGAGTTGTATACCCTCCTCTACATAGTATGCATTTGGAGCAGGAATACCTTGTTTTTTCAGCTGAAGAACGAATTCACATTGTTCTGCAGAGCTTCTCAATCGGAATCCATTTTGAGGATTATCTAGAAATCCTACTCCGTCA
>CAYJVA010000075.1:0-4887 GCA_964373465.1 uncultured Gammaproteobacteria bacterium | reverse complement strand
GGTAACGCGGAACTGGTATATGATAAGGGTAGATTACTTCCTGTTCGTAGGCTTCAGATGAGAAAAAATGGTTGTTTGGCTATAATTTATTATTAAGTATTATGAAGATACATCTGTCTCAATTTGGGAAATTATTGATTTCACGCCCGTCGGGTCGGGATGCATATTTAGTGGCAAAAGCTTATCTTTTACCTCAATCTATACATGCTACAGATGAAATAGAAATTGATTTTTCCGGAGTTCAAGTCGCTACTCCTTCATGGTTGGATGAATTTATTACGCCATTATGCGAACAATATGGTGATAAAGTACGATACGCGCATACCGACAACCCTTCTGTTCAAGCGAGCCTTAAGATCTTGCGTATTACACCGAGCTGATTATCTCTCAATAGCAACTTCGAGGGTTAAAAAATATATTACAATGACAAGCTTAAATTGATTTGTCGGGGTGGGGAGAATTGAACTCCCTCCTCACGGTCCCAAACCGCGTATTCTACCGGTGAACTACACCCCGAATTTTTCTGTAACTAATTTTACTATTTTATTACCAATTCCACTTTTGAGAAATTTTTCTCTATGCAACGCACATTTTTTACAGTGAAAACTTTCGAAATAAACTAACTTAAAAGGAATGTTGTGTCTAGTCCATTTATTTGATCCTGAATTATGCTCTTTTAGCCTATCGTTAACTTTTTTATGTGTTGAACCAACGTATGTTTTATTGTTTTTTATGCTTTTTAAAATATAGACAAAAAACATAATTTAGATTGTAAATCACATTCTACCGGTGCAGACCAGAGGTCTGTCGACCTTTGGTCGAAACTACACCCCGAATTTTTCTTATACTATTATACTAAAACTTATCTATATGATTTGATACAATTATAATCTAGGATCATGAAGCAAACTTTATGAACAAAAAAAATACGTATTATAAGCGAACAGTAAAGCGGGTAATAGATGTGATACTTGCAAGTATATTGATCATTTTCTTTTTTCCTCTCTGTCTCATTGTAACAATCGTAATCGCACTGGATTCATCAGGACCTATTTTTGCGGATGTGCCAGAACGAGTAGGTGGAGGGGGAAAGCTTTTCAGAATGTATAAGTTTCGTTCTATGATCGCCAATGCTCATTTTATCTTACGCAATAATACGCAGTTTAAAGATCTGTATCAAGAATACAAAAGGAGTAGCTTCAAACTCAAAAAAGATCCACGCATCACCCGCGTTGGCAAGTTTATACGCAAACATTCACTTGATGAAATTCCTCAGTTGCTGAATGTACTCAAAGGAGACATGAGTATTGTTGGACCCAGAGCGTATTATCCAGATGAATTAGCTGACCAGCAAAAAAAATATCCGCACACCCAGGCATTGGTAAGAAAAGTATTATCAGTAAAACCCGGTATTACTGGATTGTGGCAGATATCAGGTAGATCGGAGATCAATTTTGATAAGCGAATTGCAATTGACGCGCGATATGTGGATCATATATCATTTTCCCAAGACTCTCTCATTATTGCCAAGACCCCCTGGGCCATGGTGAGTGGGAGAGGAGCTGTTTAACATTTTTTCCAGTATGGTATACTCATTTCATTACATGATTGAAAATTTTGTTAAAAAAGACAAACATCAAAAAAACTCCAAAAAAAGACTTATATTTACTCTTGTAGGGGTAGTTGGAGTGTGTCTCATTCTTTTTTTTGCAATAGGATATTTTTTTATTTTTCTCCCTGCACATGCGCTTGAGACACAGGCTAAAGAGATTATTACCACAGCTACAAAAGTAAGAGATGCATTTAAGGAAAATGATATTGATAAAGTAGGAATAGAGCTCAAAAACCTTCAGAAAAAATACGACGGAGTACAAGATACTGCCAAAAAATTATATTGGTTGACATATGTGCCTTTTTTATCTCTTTATGGGTCTGATCTTAAAAATGTTGTCTCGGCAGGAGACGAGATCATTCAATCTCTATTGATTGCAGAAGAATCAGTTGCGCCATACGCAGACCTGATTGGTTTTAAAAAGGGTGGTGTTGGATTTTTTGAACAGCCCGCAGACCAACGGATACAGACTGCAGTACTTACTCTTGATAAGGTGGTCGTGAAAGCTGATGATATCGCAGGACATATAGATAAAGCACGCAAAGAGATTGCTCAGATTGATGAGAATAGGTATCCTCAGAAACTCGGTAAAAGTGAAGTACGCAGTACTATCAAAAAAACAAAGGAGCAATTTGAGGTTTTTGCGACTCTTTTTGTTGAATCAAAATCTTTTTTCAAAAAACTTCCTGCTATCTTAGGAGCTGAAAAAGAATTGACCTATCTTGTCCTCTTTCAGAACGATAAAGAATTGAGGCCTACGGGCGGGTTTCTCACAGCCTACGCTATTTTCAAAATCAAAAATGGTAAATTTCAGATTAAACGATCCGAAGATATTTATTCACTTGATGAGTCAATAGCGCAACATCCAAAAGCTCCAAGGGAAATACTGGATTATCATAAAGGAGTATCTGTCTTAAATATTCGTGATAGCAACCTCTCGCCAGATTTTGTGACTTCTTTGGGAATGTTTAATTCCCTCTATGAGAAAAGTAGTCGGAAAATCGCTTATGATGGTGTGATTACTGTTGATACACAAGTTCTTGTTGATGCCCTTAATGTATTGGGTGATACAGAGGCTGATGGAATTGTTTTTAGCGCAAAAAATGACAAAAGATGTAATTGTCCGCAGGTGATTTATCAATTATTTGATATGGTTGATCGGCCAGTCAATTATGTAAAGGAAAATAGAAAAGGTATTTTAGGCGATTTACTCTATGTATTAACCCAAAAGGCATTTAGTTTTTCCCCAAAACAGTATTGGGGGAGACTGTCTCAAGATATGTTCAAAAATCTTCAGGAAAAACATATCCTCATGTATTTTAAGGAGGCAGATATTCAAAAAGCCGTTGAACAAATCAATTTTGCAGGAAGAATTCGTGACTATAAAGGAGATTATCTTCATATTAACGATACTAATTTTGCTGGAGCAAAGTCAAATCTTTTTGTACAGCATACTGTTGTTTCTCATACAAACATCAAATCAGACGGTACTGTTGAGCGTACGCTCAAAATAGAATATAAAAATCCCGCGCCTCATTCAGATTGTAATCTTGAAAGAGGTGGTCTTTGTCTCAATGCTACATTACGTAATTGGATCAGAGTATATGTGCCAAAAGGATCAAAACTCATGAATTTTCAAGGATCTGAAAAAAAAGTCAATACCTATGAAGACCTCTCAAAAACAGTCTATGAAGGATTTGTGAGTGTGCAACCAAAGGGTAAATCAACTTTATTTATCACCTATACACTTCCTTTCAAAGTCTCCAATAAGAATGAGTATTCATTATATATTCAAAAACAGCCGGGGACTCAAGGTCATGACTATGTCATCAAAATCAATGAAATAGAAAAAGATGCATTCAAACTGACAACCGATAAAAAATTGAGTAATAAAAAAACATGAGTCGTTATGGGAAAGACGAAGGAATTGTTCTTGCAAAAAAAAATCTTCTCAAAGGCAAAAGATTAGTCATACTATTTACCAGAGATCATGGAAAAATTGTGTTGACTGCCTATGGAGTTCGTACATTCACGAGCAGACGTCTTTCTCATCTTGAGACGGGAAATTATATACGTCTCTCTTTTTATAAAAAAAACAGTTACTTTTATCTTTCTGAGACTGAGCTTATCTATGCATATTCAAAAATAAAAAAGTCTGGAAAAAAACTGTCGCTTCTATTTCTCTTTTTAACTGTTCTCTCAAAAATACTTCCTGAAAATCAACCGGAGCATAAGCTTTTTTCAATTACTGAAGAAGCCCTTAAAAAAATGAATAACATGAATGATTTTACTCTCACTTCGTTAATTCCCTATATTACCTTATGTCTTCAAAAGAGCGGATTTGTGAATGAAGAGCAGACGAAAGACCCGCTCTTTGATCCTCTTGCATTTATTGAAGATCTTATCGGAAAAAAACTTACTATCTATAGCGGATTTTAACCTCGGGGGTTAAACGGACTGATATATCAATATAAACTCTTATTTTTTGATCGTCTATGGTATTTTAGCTTTTGAGCGTTGTTTATTTTTTTATTTTTGATAAAATAGATTTCAGATGATTGATAGCGGGCGTAGTTTACCGGTAAAATGTCTCCTTGCCAAGGAGAAGACAGTGGGTTCAATTCCCATCGCCCGCTCCAATTGAGAAATTGAGGGCGCTGCGAAAGCAGCATTCATTCGTTTAGCGCTTCAAATCGGACTTTTTTGTCGCAGATCTGCCAGTTCGAGCCAATTTTCTGCAAAAAGCTTTGCTTATCTTCCAAGTTTTCAGAATTTCCTATAAAAAAGGCTTGGTGAGCCGCTAAAATAAAATTCCTCATGGGTTCGAGCCAATAATTTCCCTTTCGCCCAAAATCGGTAAGTTTTTGTTTCAACTCTGTTTTTCTATTTATTAAGGGTCTTATCTATATAATAGTTCAAAAACTGTATAGATGTTCGATGGGCATCGGTTCTTAAACAAATATCTGGGTACCTCAAATAAGTTTCTTTCCCGCTTTTCTCCACTAAATCTTAACAAAATCTTAACCACTTGAATTATAGGATTTGTTTATGCAATCCAAAAAGGGAAACATCTACCAGTCCGAAATAATAAAAAGACTATGGTTGGCTAAAATAGTACACGAGGATATTAATGAAATTATGAAAACGTATAAATACCTAAACTAAACATATGTCACCTAAAATTATCATTATCAGTGTAATTGCCTTTTTTGCCTTTGTGATTGGCCTGGCTTTTTTTTTCACGGCCGGTCAAAAACCTGAACCCGCCGCTGTTT
>CAYJVA010000074.1:3582-4935 GCA_964373465.1 uncultured Gammaproteobacteria bacterium | reverse complement strand
ACAATCGCGGTAAAAATGATCAAATTCTTCACCCACTGATTCGGGCGAGCAGCAAGAATAATAGATTTGATTTTATGCTTATTTATCATAATACATATATTCTAGTATATAAAAAATATACCATAATGAGTATTGACAATGTGTAGAATTAATGATAGTCTAAAAATTATAGAATATAGAATAATTGAATATAAACTAATTGTGAGCTCAATATGAGTAAAATTAAACACATACTATTCACTGTTGGAATTACTCTTGCGATCTATCTGCTTACCAAAAATCCAATCACTTCTTTTTTTAGACTACAATTTGCTCTCCTTGCACTTCTTGCAGTTATTGTATATGGGTATTTTGTGGTTAAAAAAACTGGACATATGAAGACTATGATCCTCATCAGTGCGATTTTTGTACTTTTTCTTGTCGCAGCGACAGGGTGGTTTGTTTCCCCCTTTTTTTTCGCGCTCTATTTGCTTGCAATGCTTCTTGGATTTGTCTTTACTCCCTCAATATCAGTCGCATTTATCCTCACTCTTACCGGGCTTTTTTCCTTTGACATTGGCACTATTGATATCGCGTATGATTATCTCACTGTTTTGTCACTTCTCAGTGTTATTCCACTTACTTTTTACCTCAGGAAAGAATATCTACGACTGAGAGAGGCTGAAAAGGAAATTTTAGTCATTAGAAAAGATGAAAAAGTCTACCAAAACAAAGTAGAAGATCTCCTTGCGAATAAAGTAAATGACTTTGCAGTCAATTTACGCCAACCAATTAATGACACCAAACAACTTGCTTTTCTTCTCAAAAAAAACGCCACACACGAATCAATTACAAAAGATGTTGATCGTATTATAGCCTCTGCTGAAGAATCTCTTCGTATGTTGCAGGCATTTGAAGAAAAAGTCACAGGCAAACACCTCCTCAAAAGCCCTCGTTAAAAGAGTTTTTTCTTCACCGCGCCATGGTCAAAGCAAAAACTTTTAACGCGCCGTTTTTTTCAACACTTTCGCAATCTCCCTTATTGTTCATTCCGCGTTGTTTTCCCCGTCCCAGTTTGACCAGAAATGAAGACTATTTTTTTCACAATTGTGATATAATTATAGCATGTTAGAAAAAGATAATAGTGTAATCGGAAGAAATTTAAAGGAGAGAACTTTAGCAGATTTTGAGAATTTGACTTCTGGGTTATCACATGCAGTTCCAAACTACAGCATGCTAATGAGACATTTACTCCAAAATCAAAATCAACCACCAAACTGAGCTTTAGTAAATATAAGCAACTATGTCTCTGAAAACTAAGTTGCAAATTTCCTTAAAAGACTTCTCTATTAAACTTACTCATTAAAATGGTGT
>CAYJVA010000074.1:0-3572 GCA_964373465.1 uncultured Gammaproteobacteria bacterium | reverse complement strand
TTTTACTCTCATAACTCTATAATCTTTCTGGTTTCGGGTCACTATTGTAGCGCGCATCTTTTTGGCTGATGCGGCGATAAGACAGTCGGCTAATCCTATTTTATACCGCGCTCTTAAATCCCCTGCTATCAGTGCTACCTCATAATCAACTGATACAACTTCAATTGAAGAAAACACATTTTCAATCAGTGTCTTTTCGTTTTTATCCAAATGAACGCTATATAACTCAGCAACGACAATCACCGATGTAAAAAAAACAGTATTATTTTTATCTAATATTCTATTTATGTAATCAACTGTCTTTTTAACTCCTTTTAAATAATCAATAAGAATATCAGTGTCTAAAAAATATTTCATGAAGTTTTTCTCTCAAATTGTGCTCTTTCCTTCTTAAGCCCGAGAGATGTTTTTTTTGGAGTTGCCCATATCAAATGATTTTTATCTTTGAAAATACCATCTGCCATCTTAAAGGTATTTTTTCTTCTCATTCTCGAAAGCTTTTCCTCAATTGAGAAAGTAATAAATCTACTCCTCTTGCTTTTCGGAATAGTAGAAATAAGTGCTGTATAAGTATCATCTGGTATGGTAAATGTCATCTTTGCGGTTGGCATAGTATGTATCTTTTTAATAAAAGATAAGTATTCATATACTAACAAAACATTGTTAATCTGTCAACAACTAAACTTCAACAGTCGTCTTCATCGCGCCATGGTTAACGCAAATACTTTTGACGCTCCGTGTTTTTTGAGCACTTTGGCAATCTCCTTAATCGTCCATCCTGTGGTCCATACATCATCAAAAATAATAAACTGTTTTTTGGCAATATCTGCACTTTTAACCTGCTCTGCCAGATCAAATGCTCCGACGATATTGCGATACCGATCTATTGGTTTTTCAAAAACGACCTGCGGTTTGGTATTTTTTTTTCGTATGATACTACCATCATGCAGGGCAAATGTGAATGTTTGAGCAAAAAAACGCGCCATTTCATGCGCTTGATTAAAACCCCGTAGTCTCAATCGGCTTTTATGTAACGGAACAGGAATAATAATACAATCTGGGGATATTTTTTGATAAAACAATAATTCCTCTATTTTATCTGTTGGAATAGTAAGAAAAAATTCAGACAGCGCATCAGTGACTAAACGATATTTAATCTGCATAATGATTTTTTTCACCACATCATTGTAGCGATAGATACTTTTCAATCCGTCAATTCCGTGCTCTCTTTTGCATGAAGGATGAGTCAAGCCAAAATAGCTTTTTTTTCTGCAATAAGGACATATATCAAAACGCATCGTTTGTAATCGGCTTTTACACGATATACACACATACATTCCCCAGCGTGCGCATCCAAAACAATATCGCGGGAAAAGAATATCTTTAATGAATGAAAAAGAAGATATCATTATTGTCTTTTCATTAATCGCATCCCTCCAATCAAACCAAACAACACAGGAAGTAGAAAAATAGTAAGATATTTTACCATATCTTTATTTTGGTCTGACACTTCAGAAAGAGGAGCGTTAGAAAGGGCTCGCGCACGAATACCTGACAAAGCCCCCCCGGATGCATAATTATTGATAAAATTAAGAAACATACCCACATTATCCGGACTTCGTTCAATATATCGCTCGTCCAAAAAGCGTGACGAAGGAATAAGAAGAAAAGTGCCTCCCTTTTTTTCTCGTGCCTCAATAATCAGATTAAATGAGGCTAGAGCATTTTTTTCAGGAGGTTTAACTGTTTGCGGGGCGATACTTCCCCCCTCTTTTAGACTCCATGAATTCGTCTGAGAAGAAACGAACACTCGCGTCTCTATCCCTGATTTTTTTACTACATCAACCGAAGCAGTCCATGGAAAAAGCACTGAAGTCATATGCGCAAATTCTTGAGACTTCTTATCTAATGTACTTGTTTTTACCCAAAATGGATAAGGCATCACAAATATATTTGATCCATTGGAAAAACTCGCGACTTCGGATGACTCAGACAATACGAAATTTTTATTTAATTTCATTCCAAACTCTTCAAAAAGAGTGAATAGATTATGAACTGCAGGATGAGGAATAAATTGATCTTCGGAGACAGATATACCATCAGCAAATGCGATAATTTTTCCGCTTTTTTGTACATACGTTTTGAACATATCAGCGACATCTTTCCCATAAGTAGTCTGTCCATCGTCAAAAATGACTATGGTTTTGACTGAGGCATCTATACCTCCTGTTTTTGCCGAATCCGACGCGTTCATAAAATCAAGCTCAAATTGTTGGTTTAAGATTTTTTTCACAGTAGATAAAGAATCTTGTTGAGGAGGGACAAATTGTGATACGCCTATAATACCAATTTTGATAGGCTCCTTACTCACCAATTTGAAAATTGATGATGTCATATCATATTCTAAACTAGAGAGAGTGGTCGCCTGTGGAATAATATCTTGCTTGGTCCCATATTGAAGAGCTATACCAAAGTAAGTACTTGATACTGCATACGCGTTTTTTTCAACCTGAGAAAACTGCAACTCAGGCACACCAGCTTTTTGAGCCTCATCACGGGCAGTTGTATCTTTTTTTGGGTCACGGATTTTCACCACTATTTTCCCTCTTCCTTCTTTTTTATATTCATTGACCAGATCAACAGTATCATTTTTTAAAGAGGCGAGTCGTGTGGGAAGATCTGAGGATATAAAAAACTGTATCGTCACGATATCGTCAAGACTGTGAATGATTTTTAATGTTGCGGGTGAAAGAGTATGTGATCGTCCTTCTGAGAAATCAAACCGAATCGGGATATATCCAATGATAACGTTGGCAATAATAAAAAGAGCAAGAGCAGTCAAAAAAATAGTTGTTTTTTGTACGCTTTCAAGCTTAAATGTTTTGAGTATGTTAATTCGTGACCATTGCATAGATTAATCGCGCTTTTCTATACTGATAATAGTCATAAAAATAAACAAGACAATAAAAGAAATAAAATAAAAAACCGCACGAATATCAACTAATCCTTTTAAAAAACTATCATAATGATTGAGAGGAGAAAGCCCTACAATATATTCACTTATAAAATGAGGAATGACAGTTGCAAAAAAATCAGTCCCTAAAAGAATAAGGAAAAAAAGCGCCACAGTGGAGAAAAGAAATGCGATGATTTGATTCTTTGTAACAGATGAAAAAAAAAGTGACAACGCCGAAAAAGTTGCAAGTAACATGACCGAACCACTATATGAAACTATTATTTCAGAGAGTGCTGGTTTACCGATTATTGAAAGTAAAATAGGAAGAGAAAAAGTGAGTGCTAACGACACTGATCCAAAAAATACAAGTCCTAAAAATTTCGCCGTAACTAAAGAAAATTCGCTTATGGGTAGACTGAGTAATAATTCTATGGTGTTGGTTCGCTTCTCTTCAGCAAATACGCGCATCCCAAGTGCTGGAATAAAAATGATTAAAAGCCATGGAAGCAGGTCAAAAAAACTACGCATTGACGAATCACCTCGCAAAAAAAGATCTTTTATGAACAAAAAATTCGCAAACAGCGCAAAAAGAATACTGACTATGTATCCAATTGGA
>CAYJVA010000073.1:0-4962 GCA_964373465.1 uncultured Gammaproteobacteria bacterium | reverse complement strand
CACACTCACTCCCATTCCATAGTCCCCGGCGGTTTGTTGGTGATATCATAGACCACACGATTTACTTCAGGAATCTCGTTTACTATGCGCGTTGCAATCTTCTCAAGCACTGTATAGGGAAGACGAGTCCAGTGAGCGCTCATGGCATCGCGGGCTTCAATACATCGCACCGCGATAGTCTCTCCATACACTCTCGCGTCTCCTCGTACTCCAGTTGTTTTAATTCCTGCATGGACTGCAAATGCCTGCCATACTGTAGAGGTAAGTCCTGCGCGCGCAATCTCATCTTGAATGATAGTATCTGCGGTACGAACAATACGGATTTTAGAAAAAGTAACTGCCCCAATAATCCGTATCGCAAGACCTGGTCCCGGAAAGGGCTGACGATGTATGATCTCGTGGGGAAGATTGATCACTGTTCCAACCTGTCTTACTTCATCTTTATACAAAGTGCGTAACGGTTCAACAAGCATCAGCTTCATTTTTTTGGGAAGTCCCGCGACATTATGATGCGTTTTGATTTTATGAGCGTGCTTTGTCCCGGCGCTTTCTATCACATCAGGATAAATAGTCCCTTGGATAAGACACTGCGCGCCAAGCTTTTGTGCCTCACGTTCCAATACTGATATAAAGGTGCGACCAATGACACTCCGTTTTTTTTCAGGATCAGTAATGCCAGCAAGGGCACGTAAAAAAATACGGTGCGCTGATATGATTTTTATTTTCATTTTATAGTGAATCTTGAAAATCTTTTTTAATCCTTCAGTCTCGCCCTCACGCATCAGTCCCGAATCAATATAACACGCGGTCAGGTTTTTACCGATTGCTTTATGACAAAGTACTGCCGCAACTGATGAATCAACTCCTCCAGACAATGCGCAGATTGCTTTTTTATCGCCGATTGCATCAACGATACGGGAAATAAGAATATCAACGGAAGATTGACTGATCTTATTTTTTTTTATTCTCTCATCACAAAGAAGAAGAAAATTTTTTAAGATGGTATCGCCATGCTGTGTATGAATCACTTCAGGATGAAATTGCACTCCTCCTATTTTTTTGGTGTCATGGGCGATGACTGCAAAAGGAATGGTTTCTGTTGATCCAATTCCTGAAAATCCTTGAGGAAGTGTGACGACCTCATCTCCATGCGACATCCAGACTTGAAAAGACTGAGGGAGTGATGACGCAAAAAGAGAAGGCGAATGAGAAAGTGAGAGATTTGCTGGTCCAAATTCTTTTATTTTTCCCTTCCGTACTGTCCCTCCCAGCATATGCACAATCAACTGCAATCCATAACAAATGCCAAAAAGAGGAATGTCACTTCCCAAAATTTTCGGATCAATGGTTGGCGCATTTTTTTCATAGACTGATGCAGGACCTCCCGAGAGAATAATTCCTCGTGGAGTGTATTTTTTTACTGACTCTAAAATAGCTTCGGGCAAGATAACTAAAGTCTTTACGCCACACTCCTCAATCCTTCTTCCTATGAGATGAGTTGTTTGTGATCCAAAATCAACAATGAGAATCATACGGTATAATTTTTTCCCGCATCACGTATCGTGATTGAATGAGGATGACTTTCAATAAGTCCCGCACGACTTATTTTGATAAAACGCGCATTGATAAAAAATTCATCCACTGTTTTTGAGCCTACATAATATAATGACGATCGCAAGCTCCCCCCAATTTGTCTCAGATACTCTCTCACACTTCCTTCATATGTCACAAATCCATCAATACCCTCAGCAATCATATCTTTTTTTGCATCACTTGGCAACTGACCATATCGTTCAGCCCCACCCTTTTTCATGGCTTCCACAGATCCCATTCCACGATAGCGTTTGTATTTTTTATTCTTGATAATAACCACATCTCCTGGCGACTCGTCGTATCGCGCAAGAAGAGACCCAAGCATTACGCCATGCGCTCCACACGCCAAAGCTTTTGCCATATCTCCAATCTGACGGACCCCTCCATCAGCAACGACTGTCGCTTTTGATTTTGATCCTTTCACTGATTCAACTGCATTGGCAATCGCAGTTAACTGAGGCACACCCATACCAGTTACTATACGCGTTGTACAGATACTTCCAGGGCCCATACCCACGCGAAGCATGTCGCATCCCGCATCAACAAGCGCTTTGGCTCCTTCAACAGTCGCTATATTTCCCGCCATCAGAGGAAGAAAAGGGTATTTTTTTTTAATATACAAAACCATATCAATGACGGAGCGTGAATGTCCGTGTCCTGAGTCAATGGCCATAAGATCAACTTCTGCCTTATAGAGAGCATCAATTCGCGCTCGTGCGTCACTCCCGACGCCAATTGCACCGCCTACCAACAATCTCCCTTGTGCGTCAACTGCGCTTTCTTGGAGGTTTAATGCTTTATAAGATTTTACTTTTTCAATCATCTGTGTTTGTTTTTCAATGGAAAGATTGCGATGAATGATCCCCAGTCCTCCCCCGCACGCCATCGCAATAGCCATATCTTCTTCACACACCGTGTCCATGGGAGACGCGATAATTGGCAGTCTTAACACAATACGATCATGAAGCTGAGTGGTGAGATCAACGGCAGATCTTTTAAAATCAGCGTATCGAGGGAGAAGAAGAAGATCGTCAAACGTTATCCCTTCGCGAGCAATTATTTTATCATTCAAGATAGATGTATGATCCATAGTTTATTTTAGACTATAATTATTTTTTTGCAAGAGGAGAAAAGAAAGCTTGTAATTTGTGAGAAAGAAGAGTAATATTATATTGTATGAAAAATGTTACCTCAAAGACTGCCCTTGCGCTCATACAAAAAATTAAACGAGAGGTTGAAGAATCACAACCATCCATACATACCATGATTGAAGAAGTAAAAATGATGCAATTTACTATAAAACCCATTCATGGAGATTTATCTTTTTTGATAAAAAAAGATTATGCATTTGTCAGCGCATTATGGAAGTTGGGAAAAATTGATCATATCATACATACTGAAGCATCACAATTAGACAACAAGGAAAAAAAGTTGTTTTTTAACTATATTGAGTATCAGAAATTATCTGTCGCGCGTCATATTCCTTCCAATCACACCACAGCTGATTTTGAAGTAGAAATAGTTAAAAACAAAGCCTCCTCTCGCAAAATGCTCAACTGAAATCTCTATGCGACACCCTCTTATCATTGATCTTGAGACCCAACACACCTTCCGTGAATATTCAAGCCCCAGCAAACTCGGTATTTCGGTCGTGGGAATATATGACTATACCGATCGTGCATTTAAAAGTTTTACTGAAGAAGCAATCCCTTCGCTCTATCCCATTCTTGAACATGCCTCATATATTATCGGATACAATAGTAATAGTTTTGATTTGGCAGTGCTTGAAGGATATTATCCGGGCGATATAAGTCAATTTAAGACATTTGATCTTCTTGAGGATATACGCGGTATTCTGGGTAAACGCTTGAGTCTCAACGATGTAGTGGGAGCAACACTGAACAAACACAAATCAGGACATGGTCTACAGGCAATACATCTTTATAAAGAAGGAAAAAAAGAAGAACTTAAAAAATATTGCCTTGATGACGTCTCGCTGACGAAAGAATTGTTTGAATACGGAGTCAGACACCATGAGATCTTTTATCCTCATGGAGCAGGAAAAAACAAAATAAAAGTAGATTGGAAAAAATATCTTGAAGCGTCAGATGAAAAAAAAGACATCACCTTAACTCTTCCATTTTAAGTATACCCATCGTAGTCCCGCCATGGCGGGACGTACGGAGGGTTATACCGCTGATCACCGCTCTGCGGGATTCTCCGCAGACGGAGTCCGATTGCGGACCGTTTGCGGAAAAGATGAAAGGATTTATTGCAATTTCATCTGAAAGCGGTATATTTCCTGATCCTTTACTTGATGAAACTCGCAATAGAATTGAGACACCGCGTGAAAGGATGATGTTTTATGCAAAATAATGGTATGGTCAAACGGTGACGAGTCAAAATCAAAAGGTGCCACAGGAGTTGCGAGGATGACCTTGTGCGCTTGTTGCTTCTTTATAGAGGTAAACCCCGCCATGACCGATGCCCCCGTCGCTATGCCGTCATCAACAATAATCACATTTTTATTCTGTATGCCAACGTCTTTTTTAATAAATTTCGCCTGATATTCTTTCTGCCTTTTCAACGCTTTCTTTATCTGATTACCTACTATCTTTTCAGTTAATTGCAAACGCCTAATATGCTCATCATCAAGGAAACATTCGCCATTGCACACCGCTCCAATTGCCAACTCTTCATTATCTGGATGTCGCACTTTGGCAATAGCAAGAAAAATATGAGGAAGTAAAAGTTTTTTCGCTATTTCATGACCTACCACCGCTCCACCACGAAGAATACTTGCAACAACTAACCGATCTTTGTCTTTCATGACTAAAGGATCATGAATAATGACTTCAACCAATTGTCTCCCTGCATCACTTCGGTCTTTAAATATCATCGTATATATTCTATACTATACAGTAAGCAATTTCTGACTTTTGCTCGTTTAACGAAGTTGTGACAAAGCGAAGACCTTAAACTTTGAATTTTTGATTTTTGACTTTTAATTTGTAAGGGCCCGTAGCGTAATGGCCATCGCGCTTCCATGGCATGGAAGAGATTAGGGGTTCGACTCCCCTCGGGTCCACATTTGATGATTTATTATTTTACTCGGATGGACGGATTTTTGGCTGTAGTATTAAGGAAAGAGATGTATCGGCTGATGATTTGCTCAAAAAATAATTATGAATAATAACTTGTGGGGATTAGGAGAAGGATACGGCAATGAAGGAAGCGAGCTTGCGCTCTATCAAATACAATGCCCTTTCTGTTTAGAAGAAGGCAATTTTGCGCTTGAACATCACGCTGAAAAGAAGAAGCCAAATTCCAGTAAAAAATTAAATTTTGATACTTATAAATGTGGGAATT
>CAYJVA010000072.1:0-5005 GCA_964373465.1 uncultured Gammaproteobacteria bacterium | reverse complement strand
ATGACATGTTTTCCGCATTAGAATTTGTTTTTACTACCGCAAATATACTTATTTCGGATGTTGAAAGTATCTCAATTCTTAATCAATTAGCAGAATCTTTTGGTAATAAAACTTATGAAATTTTAAAAGTATATTTAAATCTTATTGTAGATAAAAAAATAATATCCAACAATGTAACCATACCTACTTTTATTCACAAATACGCGGAAACATACCCGCTCTCTTTTGTTCAAAATGCACATAAAACACACTGGAAAATCCTACTCGGTGAAACGTCTATCAATTCTTTTTTAGACATACTTCCAAAAGAAACCGATGAAAAAAGAAACGCATTTACTCATAATCAATATGATAGAACAACTCAATGTATACAATCTTTATTAACATCTACAAACTCTGAATTTGCCATTGACTCGGAAAATTTTCAAATATTTATTCAGTATACGCAAGAATTCGGATTATCTAAAACGCCAATTTTATTCAGATATTTCAAAAATTTGGAATTGTTCAAAATACAAAAAATATCAGAATTACCAGAAGATATTAAAAAAAGCGGAATTACTACCACTGATGAATTAAAAAAACGACTTGAGACGATTCGTGAAAAAGCATTTAGTCAAAATCCACTTATTAATCTTGAGGCGCTCTCCACGTTTGAATTGGATATATTAAAGTTGATTACCGGAAAATCAACTCATAGATTTGACTCAGGAAGACCTTCATTTGAACGCATAGTTCAAGATTTTACAGATAATATGAAAAATAATAAAATAATATCAACGCCCATTGAATATCAAGCGGAACACATACCGATTGAAGAAACACATATTGAATTTGACGCACATGAAATAAAAGAAGAATACGAAGTATTAAGAAAAGAAATCATTGATAGTCTTGAAAATCCACAAAATATAGGTACTGTCATCACTGATATAAAAGCCATATATATAAGAAAAATACAAGAGATTGAAAAAACAGTATCAAAACTTGAAGGAAAGAAAAAAGAGTTTGTTAATAAAGAGCTTGAAAGATTCAAACAATATCATCAAGACATTGAACAACAACATACTATAGATAGTTTGATGAATGTGATAGTCAATATGAAAATTGATAAAAGTGAACTTCAATCTGTACGCTCTATTTTAAGACGGCTTGTTTTTCGCACCATTTTTAACAAAAATCCTGCTTATATAGAACATTTGTCAACAATTAATGAATCAACTATAAGCGCTGATGCATTAGTTACATTGACTGATTTAATCAAAGATCCTATATATGAGCATGTCATGAACGTAAAAAAAACTGATTTGGAACACTATTGGAGTCAAGAAACAGTCATATCTATGAAAAAAAATTCCCAAAAACTCTCCGAATTATTTGAGCCATATTACACAAAATTAAAACAGACCATAGAACATTTCTCTATATCCGCAAGCGGTCCAAAAAAAGAAATTGAATTAATTCCTGATAGAGGATTTATTGGTGAAATGTCAGGATATTTGGCAGATGTGTGTTATACAGCTGAATATCCTCTTTTAACAAAAGATCTTCTTGTTATTCCCTATAAGTTTGTTGAAAAAGGCGGTAATAATCAGGATCAAGAATTTATCGGTTCTGCGTTGGTGTTTGAAATAGAAGAGTTAAATAACAACGTTAAAATCCCTGCTCTTCTTGTCCGAGGATTCAATATCCCGAAAGAATCAAAATATGATATCACCTCATTTATAGAAAATTTTTTAGACAAACTTACTGTTGTAGCCAAAAAAAGAGGTAAAAAACATATTCTTGTCCCAGGATCTACTGGAGCAATCTCAAATTATGCTTTATCGATCAATCATATACAAAGTAAATACGTTGACGGAAAAAATCCGTCTTCATTATCTGATCCATTTACATTTAACGGCCACAATCTTACTAATAATTGCTATATTGCAAGGGAAATTAGCTAATATTTTTTTCTTATATTTGACTTTCTTAATTTTTTCACTCATAATACAGCTATATGAAAACCTTAAATGTCGGACTCAATGGATTTGGGAGAATTGGGCGAGCGTTTGCGCGGATTGCATTAGAAAAGGAACTTTTTAATATCGTTGCGATAAATACTGGCAGTACTCCTCCTCCTATGCTTTCATATCTTTTGAAGTACGACTCAGTCTATCGGACATATGGAAAAGAAGTAAAAGAAACCGAAGGAGGAATCATAGTTGAGGGAGAGCCTATTGCAACTTCAATAATCCGTGAACCACACGATATCCCATGGGAAAAATATGGCGTTGACGTCGTCGTAGACTGCACCGGAGTATTCAAAACTCGCGAGAAGTTGAAAGATCACCTGCATGGATCAGTCAAAAAAGTGATTGTCACTGCGCCAGTCAAAGACAATTCCATTCCTCATATTGTCTTAGGAGTAAACGATAACTCGTTTGATTTTAAAAATGCTGATATCATCTCCAACGCGTCATGCACCACCAATTGCGCCGCTCCACTATTTAAAATAATAAACGATAACTTCAAGCTCACCTCAGGATTTTTAACCACTGCGCACGCCTATACCATCACACAGCAACTCTTGGATAATTCGTCAAAAGAATTTACCCGCGCGCGCGCCGCCACGCTCTCAATCATCCCTTCAACCACAGGAGCGGCTGATGCAATCGGTAAAACAATCCCTGAGATCAATGGAAAAATTGATGGCATGGCCATCCGCGTCCCCACACCTGTTGGCTCATTTTCCGATGTGACAGCAGTCGTTGAAAAATCAACAACCATTGAGGACATAAACACTCTTTTCAAACAAGCATCGGAAACAGCTCTGAAAGGAATTCTTGGATTTGAGACGACTCCTCTTGTCTCTTCAGACTATATCGGCTCACCCTTCTCATGTATTTTTGATGCCAACTATACAAAAGTGATAAACGGAAACCTTGTCAAAGTATTCGGTTGGTATGATAATGAGTGGGGCTATTCTTCACGACTTGTTGATCTTGTGATAAAGATTGCTGAATTTTTTCCTTCGTGATACTCTTCGTTGTGCTAAAATAGAAAAGTATGGACTTGCAAGATTTTATAAAAAGATTTAAAAAATTAAAAGCAAAGGGATTCGTTCCATCCAGAAGAAAAGGACCTACTGGGATTGAATACACCTTAGAACATGAACTCGGAATAAAAGAAAACAATATTGCAGGACCGGATTTTTCTAAAATAGAACTAAAAGCACATAGGCTAAAGTCTCAAAATTTGATTACGCTGTTTACTTTTAATAATAAGGTTTGGAAAATGCCTCCTTTGGAAGCAATAAAAAAATACGGTAGTTTTGATCAAAATGGAAGAAAAGGACTGTATTATACAATGTCATTGACCCCAAATAGTGCGGGATTATTTTTAAATGTTGGAAAAACTAACATATCTGTAAGGCATATAGAAGGTACTATAATAGCTCTATGGGAATTAAAATCTCTCACTGAAAGATTTACTCAAAAAATTTCATCATTGATATTTGTCTCCGCATTTTCAGAAGAAAGAGATGGGATTGAATATTTTCACTACTACAGAGCTCAATTAATGAATAATACGTCTCCTGAGTTATTAGGCAATCAATTCAAAGCAGAAAATATATTAGTTGATCTAAGATTGCATGATAAAGGGACTATGGCACGAAATCACGGAACCGGCTTTAGAGTTTATGAGGAAAAATTACCATCATTATTTAAAAATATAACTGAACTATAAATAAAATATGTATAGCATCATGAGAAATTCAAAATATGATTTTATCGGACAATCATACGCGAGTATATATCCAAATCTACACAAATATCCCGCAACTATGATACCACAAATTGGTATTGAGCTATTTAAAGAATTAAATATAAAGAGCGGAAAATTACTTGATCCTTACTGCGGAAGCGGGTCATCATTTACTGTCGGACTTGATAGAAATTTAGACGAAATGCATGGCTTTGATATAAATCCCTTAGCTATTTTAGTCTCTCGGACAAAATTTACCAAAGTGGAAGTAAAAAAATTAAATCTATACAAGCAAAAATTAAGAAATGAAATTTTTGAATTTATTAAAACAGAGAAAAATTTATGTTCTATGCAATTACCACAATTTTATAACATAGATTTTTGGTTTTCTAAACATATTTTGCTTAATTTATCTGTGTTAAAGTTATTTATCAGTAAAATAAAAGATAAAGACTTAAAAAGGTTTTTTTGGGTTCCTTTCTCCGAAACTATAAGAGAATGCTCGTATACCAGAAACCATGAATTTAAACTGTACCGTATGAAGGCAGATGAATTAATACACTTTAATCCTGATGTTTTTGGCGTATTTTTTGAAAAGCTAAATAGGGCGATCTATTTGTATGAGAAATTTTACCTCCCAAAATTAAATGGAGCTAAAATTGAAATAGGTTACAAAAAATTTGAGAAAAAGGAAAATTATTATGATATTGTTTTAACAAGTCCGCCTTATGGTGATAGTAGAACTACCGTAGCTTACGGACAATTTTCTCTGTTTGCAAATGAATGGATGGGGATAAAAAATGCCCGACAGATTGATTATCTGCTTATGGGAGGAAAAACTACAAGTAAAAAATATAAAAAGGGAATTCTTGCTGATTATATCAGTCAGATAGCAAAAACATCAGAAAAAAGAGCGCTTGAAGTATCTTCATTTTACTTTGATTTAGATGATTCTATCAAAGATGTAGCACAAAGTATAAAAAAAGGTGGCAAATCTATTTATATCGTTGGCAATAGAAGGGTAAAAAATATTCAACTTCCTACCGATCAGTTTATTGGAGAAAAATTTGAAGAGTCTGGATTCAAACATTTATTTACCTATGAAAGAATGTTGGGTAATAAAGCAATGCCTTCTAAAAATTCTCCAACAAATAAAAGTGGACAAAGAGTAAGTACCATAACACATGAATATATTGTGGTATGTGAAAAAACAAAGTAAAAAAATTTGACAAATGCCTATTTTGTCCCTATACTT
>CAYJVA010000071.1:0-5010 GCA_964373465.1 uncultured Gammaproteobacteria bacterium | reverse complement strand
TACCAAGCAGTCATTGGACTTGAGATACATGTTGAGCTGAAAACGAAAGCTAAAATGTTTTGTCAGTGCAGTGCTGATTACTTTGGTAGACCGCCCAACACTCAGACATGTCCGGTATGCTTAGGTTTGCCCGGCGCATTGCCTGTGCCGAATAAAAAAGCAATAGAATGGACACAACGTATTGGAAAAGCATTGAATTGTACGATTAACACAGTATCAAAATTTGATCGTAAACATTATTTTTATCCCGACCTGCCAAAAGGGTATCAGATCAGTCAATATGATCAACCGATCGCCAGCAAAGGATGGCTCAAGTTAAAAGTTTCCCGCAAAGCGGGATCCCGCTCTGCGGGAAAAAGTCAAAAGTCAACCCCGATTCAATCGGGGTCAAAAGTAACGGACAAAGAAATCAGAATACGAAGAGTGCATATAGAGGAAGATACAGGAAAGCTTATTCATAAAAATAATGAGACGCTTATTGATTTTAATCGTTCAGGAGTTCCTCTCGTTGAGATTGTGACAGAACCTGATTTTGACAATGCAGATGATGTTAAGCATTTTCTTGAAGAGTTGCACACACTTATCCGATATTTAGACGTCTCAGATTGTGACATGGAAAAGGGAAGTATGAGAATGGAGCCGAATATATCGTTAAAAATTAAAAATGAAAAATTAAAAATTAAAAATTATTTGCCTTCGTACAAAGTTGAGGTGAAGAATATCAATTCATTTGGTTTTGTCAAACGAGCGATAGAATATGAGATAAAAAGACAGGGTAAGCTATTAGACGAAGGAAAAAAACCACTGCAAGAGACGCGAGGGTTTAGTGAAAGTAAAAACGCAACATATCTTCAACGCTCAAAGGAAGAGGCGCATGATTATCGTTATTTCCCCGAGCCTGATATTCCCCCTCTGTTTTTTGATGAAGTTATGCTTTCCAAAATAATACTTCCGGAACTTCCACGGCAAAAATTAGAACGGTATCTGATAGAGTATGGATTGCGTTCTGATGTGGCAGAGATCATCACACACGATATGTCAAAAGTTACTTATTTTGAAGAAGTGATCAGTCATGTATCTCAACACAAATCTGGACATATCTACAAGGAAATAGCCAATTTTATCGTGAATAAGAAAATTCCCATGACGATTCCCGTCAAAGAATTTGCTGAAAGATCCTTAAAGCTTCTTTCCCCAAAAAAAATAGATGAAGAAGTTTTTTCGTTGGCAATCTCTCACGTAATTAAACAAAATACGGCTGCTCTTGGAGATTATAAAATAGGTAAAAAAATTGCGCTTATGTTTCTTGTCGGACAGGTGATGAAGGAACTTAAGGGAAAAGCCGACCCCGATTTAATCGGGGCTGACCCGCAAGAAGTAAGAAAGAAACTTGAAGAAACAATTAATTAATTTTGCATTTTTTTATTTTTATATTAACTTTTAATTTTTCATTTTTAACTTTTAATTTGAATTTATGTCTTTTACCCATTTACATGTACACTCTGAATACTCGCTTCTTGACGGTCTTATCAAAATAAACCAATTACTTGACAGAACCATTTCTGAAGGAATGAAGTCAGTGGCATTGACTGATCATGGTGCGATGTATGGGATTTTTGATTTTTATATCAAAGCAAAAGAAAAAGGAATAAAACCCATAATAGGGGTTGAAGTGTATAAAGCAAAAAAATCTCGTTTTGATAAACAACCGGGTATTGATCGTGATCAATATCATCTATTGCTTTTGGCGAAAAATTATCAAGGATATAAAAATTTGATGAAAATAGTGACTATTGCCCATCTTGAAGGGTATTATTATAAACCTCGTGTAGATTTTGAGACACTTTCACACTATAGCGAAGGTATCATTGCATTATCTGGATGTTTGAATGGAGAGATACCTACGCTTATTGCAGAAGGGCAGATGAGTTCTGCTGAATCAATTTTGAAAAAATATCTTTCTCTTTATAAAGATGATTTTTATATTGAATTACAAAGACATGGAAAAAGTAAACCCTCCGACTCGGAGGGCAAGTCCTCCGAATCGGAGGATAAAGTAAATAAGGGTTTGATAGCGCTTGCCCGAAAATACGCAGTACCCCTTGTGGCAACTGCTGATGTGCATTATGAAAAGGCAGACGATGCGTATGCGCAAGAAATTCTTCTTTGTATTCAGACAGGAAGGAATATTATGGAACAAAATCGGTCACTTTCTATGATACATACTCCAGATTTTTACTTTAAATCAGAAGCTGAGATGAAAGGGCTTTTTATTGACCTGCCAGAGGCCATTGAAAATACTGAAAAAATAGCGTCTCTTTGCACTGTAGACATACCGTACGGCACATGGATTTTGCCTGAATTTCCTATTGAGACAAAAGAAACACCAGAACAGTATTTACATACTTTAGTTCATGGTTCAATCAAAAATCGTTTTGCACATCCATCTAAAGAGATCGTACAGCGAGTGGAATATGAGTTAACCATCATATCTCAAAAAGGATATGCGACGTACTTCCTGATTGTATCTGATTTTGTGAATTGGGCAAAAAGCAAACATATCGCAGTTGGCCCTGGGAGAGGATCGGTCGCAGGTTCGTTGGTTGCGTATATTTTACGCATTACTGATATTGATCCGATTGAATACAATCTGCCGTTTGAACGCTTTTTAAATCCAGATAGACCAACTCCTCCAGATATTGATATTGATTTTGCAGATACGAGACGAGATGAAGTGCTTGCCTATGTCACACAGAAATATGGCAAAGAAAAGGTCGCGCAGATTATCACTTTTGGTCGTATGGAAGCTCGTCTTGCAGTCCGCGATGTGTCGCGTGCTTTGGGCATGTCATACGCGTTTGGCGATCGGATCGCCAAAATGATACCGCAAGGAAAACAAGGATTTGCCATGACTATTGAAAAAGCCCTTGAAGAAAATCCTGCGCTAAAATATATCTACGATAACGAAGAAGAGGTGAGAAAAGCCGTTGATATCGCCTGCAAAGTTGAGGGGCTGGCACGACATTCATCGGTCCATGCGGCGGGAGTCGTGATCGCGGATTCTGAACTGACGAATTATGTACCACTTCAAAAAGAAGTAAAAGGCGATCGTATCATCACTCAATATGATATGTACTGTATTGATCTCAATGCGGTCTCTGACAATAAGGCAGTAGGTCTTCTCAAGGTTGATTTCTTAGGTCTTCGGAATCTCACCATCTTAGAAAATGCCATCAATTATGTCGCGCAATCAACAGGAAATACCATAGACATACACGCGATCGCAAATGATGATAAAAAGACATTTGAGCTTATTGGAAAAGGACACACAGTGGGGGTATTTCAACTTGAATCTCAAGGGATGCGCCGTCTTGCAAAAGAGCTGAAGCCAAACAAGATCACGGATATATCTGCTATGGTGGCCTTATATCGTCCGGGGCCTATGGATATTATCCCGCTTTTTCTTGAGGGTAAGAAAAACCCAGGCAAGATACAATATCTTCATAAAGACTTGAAAGCTATATTGGGAGAGACCTATGGAGTGCTTGTCTATCAAGAGCAAGTCATGGAGATTGCCAACAAAATAGCTGGATATTCTATGATAGAGGCAGATATATTACGTATGGCAATGGGAAAGAAGAAAAAAACACTGATGAAGAAAGAATATAAAAAGTTCATAGCTGGATGTCTTGCGAATAAATATACAAAGAAATTGGCTGAACAAATTTTTGGCTTTATTGAGAAATTCGCAGGGTATGGATTCAACAAACCTCACTCTGCCTCGTATGCGTTAATAGCTTATTGGACTGCCTATATGAAGGCAAACTATCCAGTAGAATATATGACCGCGCTTTTATCTGCGGAATTGCAGGGAGTCGCAGGATCTCAAAGAGAAATAAAAATGATTCAGGCCATTGAGGAATGTCGGAGTATGGATATCAAAGTACTTCCTCCAGATATCAATAAATCAGACTATGATTTCAAGATAGAAAAACAAGCAATTCGCTTTGGACTATCGGCGATTAAGCACGTGGGGCAAGCCGCGATTGATTCGCTCCTTCAAGCGCGCGCAAAAGGAGATTTTATTGGATTGAAGGATTTCCTCTATCGTGTTGATGTCCGAAAAGCAAATAAAAAAACCATTGAAAGTCTGATCAAAGCTGGAGCGTTTGATCATTTTGGAAATCGCGCTGGTTTGCTCGTCTATTACCCTATAGTTCTTGCAGAAGCTCTTCGCATGAAAAATGAAAAATCACAAGGGCAGTTTCAACTTTTCTCATCGCTTTCTTCTGAGAAAAATACTGCTGATGTCATACCTCTAGTTGATGAGTTTTCTGAATCAGAGTTATTATCTATGGAAAAAGAAGTGGTTGGCTTTTCCATCACTAAAAATCCTCTCGCTCAATATAAAAATATCATTGAAAAAAAAATAACTAAAAAAATTGGTGAAATTACCGCAGAAGACGCAGAGAGAACGCATATCATCGCAGGTACTTTAAGTCGCATGAAAAAAATAGTGACAAAAAAAGAAAGTAAAGAGATGGCATTTGTGACTCTTTTTGATGAGACTGGATCAATAGAAGCGATCGTATTTCCTCGTACCTTTGCGGCGACCAAAACCATCTGGACCCAAAATACCGTTATCCTTGCCAAAGGCAGGGTTGACACCAAAGACGATAGACTTCATTTTCTCGTTGAGAACGCGGTTGACTTAAGTCAGACAGTGGGATAAGTTATATAATACTCATAATATGAAAAACGTTTTTAAGCAACTGACAGAATTATTAAAAAAAGATAATCGATTAGTCTCACAAAACAATGTGTTATTAAAAAATAAAGCGCAAGAGATAGCGCGCAAGAATGACCCTATACTTATCAGACTTTTGCTTTCTGATAAAGTGATAAAACAACACTTTTTCTTCAAGGTTGATGAAGTACTCATTTTTGACAACGAAAAATTCATCCGTTTTGTATCTAACAAACAATTTCTGCCGGATTCTTATACCGCTT
>CAYJVA010000070.1:0-5048 GCA_964373465.1 uncultured Gammaproteobacteria bacterium | reverse complement strand
GTAATTCCTTGAAGATTCTGCTTAACAACAAACCGCACTAATTGGGAAACTCAGGGGAATGCTTTTTCAGTAGAAGCTCTTTTTGTAATTAAGAACTTATTATCTTTTATAATAATTCCGGTTACTACAATATAATGAGCTTTTTGTGTATCGTACATTATGTATACATTTTCATCAAATCATATTTCATTGTATAGTTTATCCTAGAATTTTTTGGGCTTTTCTGAGTCCTTTAATAAGTTTTTCAATATCTTCTTCATCGTTATATATATAAAAACTCGCGCGTATGGTTGCACTAATTCCTAAACGTGCATGAAGAGGCATGGCGCAATGGTGACCTGCACGGATGGCAATATTATCTTCATCTGCAATCTGCGCGACATCATGAGGATGATAGTTTTTCAAATTAAAACTGATAATACCCGAAAGATGAGGATGTCCATAAATAATTATCTCATCGTCAAACGTTTCTTTCAATCTTTTGAATGCATAAGAAGTAAGAGACTTCAGATGTTTTGCAATAGTGTCCATACCGATTTTTCGGATATATTGAATGGCTTCTTTGGTACCGATAACACCAGCGATGTTGGGTGTCCCGGCTTCAAATTTATCAGGAGTATCTTTAAAGCTTGTTTTCTGGATCGTCACCTCTCGTATCATTCCTCCTCCATAATTGAAAGGATACATGCTGTTAAGATGTTCCTTTTTACCCCAGAGGACGCCAACTCCCGTGGGTCCGCACATTTTATGAGCTGAGAAAACAAAAAAGTCGCATCCCAAGTCTTGTACGTTGATTGGCATGTGAGGAGTTGCTTTGGTGCCATCAACGATTACAATAATTGAAGGATTGATAGTTTTGGCAGATTTGACGATCTCTTTTATGGGATTTACTATTCCTAATACATTTGACACATAGGTCAATGTCAGGATTTTCGTTTTTTTTGTTACTCTATTATCCAAAATTACTTTTGATCCCTCGGCTTTGCTCGGGACAAGCTTTTCATTTTTCACTTTTAATTTACCTTCGTCGTCTATATCAATGACTTTAAAAAGAGCGCCGGTTTCGCCTGCCAGAATCTGCCATGGGACAAAGTTGGAATGATGCTCCATCACCGTGGTTACGATCTCGTCGTTTTTAGATATTATTTGACGGCCAAGCGAGTAGGCGATCAGATTCAAAGATTCTGTCGCATTGCGAGTGAAAATGATTTCCTCAGCGTCTTTGGCGCCGATAAAATCAGCAGTCATTTGTCTCGTCTCTTCATATTCTTGTGTTGCTTTTTCGGAGAGTGCGTAGATGCCACGGTGAATATTGGCTGAATACTGTGTGTAGTATTCAACTATTTTATCAATGACTGATTGAGGTTTGAGGGATGTTGCGGCAGAATCAAGATAGACAAGGCGTGGATGATGAGTGAAAATCGGAAAGTCTTTTTTAATTGAGGTGATATTGAGCATACTGTTTTGATATTTGACTTTTTATAGTGTTTATCTCGGGTAAAGACCCCAGTTCTTCTATTTTACCAAAAAGATCCTGTATAAAGCCCGAGATTAAAATATGTTCTGATTGTTTTTCATTTAATCCTCGTGAAGAAAGATAATACATCTGTTCTTTATTTAATTGACCAGTGGTTGATCCGTGGGTGCAGAAGACGTCGTTGGCGAGTATCTCCAAAAATGGTCGTGAGTCAACGAAACAACCCTGACCCATAATGAGATTTTGATTTTTTTGATAGGCATGGGTTTTTTGGGCATCCTTATCAATACGAATAAGTCCTTCATAGATGAATCGCGACTGATCAAAAAAAATTCCCTTGATCAAAAGATTTGAAGAGCTTTCTCCAACCGAGTGATGTTGAATAGTATGCAACTTGAAATCATCTTTATTTTTTCCTATAAAAAGACCGAATATATACACTTTTGCTTTCGGTGCTTTAATCTTAATCTCTATCGTACCCGATTGATTGAAAAGAAAAAAGAGATGCTTACCTTTTCTGCTAATGATATATTTACCTGAATTTTTTTTGGTAAGGTCTATGAAATACATAAAGTAAACACAAGTTAAAAATTTAAAATGTCCCGCAAAGCGGGATCTCGCCCAACGGGAAAAAGTTAAAAGTTACAACGCAAAAAATCAAAATTTTATACTCATAGAAATTTTTATATTTTATTTTTTATATTTAATTTTGTATTATCCCACACTTCCAGACATTTCCATGTTAATTAAACGATTTAATTCAATGGAATATTCAAGTGGAATTTCTTTTACGACTGGTTCTATAAATCCATTGACTAAAAGTCCTTCAGCATCTGACTTTGATAACCCTCTTGAGGTCAGATAAAATAATTTCTCTTCACCGAGTTTTTCAACTGTTGCTTCATGCTGGATCTCTGCGGTATTTTCCTTGATTTTCATGTAAGGATACGTATCAGATCGTGACGCTTCATCAAGTATGAGTGCGTCGCAGGATACATAGACGGAAGCATTTGTGGCGCGAGGCGCGACTTGCACCAATCCGCGATATGATGTCCGACCTCCATCTTTTGCAATTGATTTTGAGATGATACGTGACGAGGTATTTTTTCCAAAATGAAGCATTTTGGCTCCTGCATCCTGATGCTGATCCTTACCTGAATAAGCAATTGAGAGGACTTCTCCACGAGACCTGTCGCCATACAGGTACACACTTGGGTATTTCATGGTTAGTTGGCTTCCGATATTGCAATCTATCCATTCCATGATGCCGTCATCGCCGACATGAGCTCGCTTGGTCACTAAATTATAGACATTTTTGCTCCAATTTTGTACCGTGGTGTAGCGAACACGCGCATTTTTTTTCACGAAAATCTCAACTACTGCAGAATGAAGTGAATCAGTGGTATAAACAGGAGCGGTGCATCCTTCAATATAATTCACATAGCTTCCTTCTTCTGCGATGATAAGGGTTCGTTCAAACTGACCAAAATTCTGTGCGTTTATGCGGAAATATGCTTGAAGGGGAAGAGTTACTTTCACTCCTGTAGGAATATAGACAAATGACCCGCCAGACCAGACCGCAGAGTTTAACGCGGCAAATTTATTATCGTGAGATGGTATCAGAGTTCCAAAATACTTTTTTACTAAAGCAGGGTGTTTTTTGAGCGCGGTATCCATGTCGCAAAAAATCACTCCTTGTTTGTCAAGTGCGCGATGGACGCTCTCATATACTACTTCTGAGTCATACTGAGCTGATACTCCACTCAGGAAATTTTTCTCCGCTTCAGGGACTCCGATGCGGTCGTATGTTTCTTTTATCTCCGACGGTAAATCTTCCCATGAGGTCATTTGTTTATCTGTTGACTTGGCAAAATAGATAATGTTATCAAAATCAATCGTGGTAAGATCGCCTCCCCATGAAGGCATTTTTTTATCTTTGAAAATCTGATACGATTTCAATCTGATTTCTTTCATCCACGAAGGTTCATTTTTGACAGATGAGATCTCCTCAACGATCTTTTCAGAGATTCCTTTTTTGGTCTGATAGACTGACTTTTCCGGCATGGCAAAACCAAACTTATAGTCAAAATCTATGTTTTGTGTTTGTTGCATAGTTTAATTATTGTATCCATGTTTTTCAATTTTTTGAGCCAATGTGTGATCGCCTATTTGAGTTATTTTTCCTTTATTTAATACGATGACTGTATCTGGCTTGAGATATTTTAGAATTCTATTATAGTGAGTAATGATGATGAATATTTTTTCTACTGTCATTTGTTTTTTTATAAACAACGCGATTGTTTTGAGCGAGTCAATATCAACTCCAGTATCTATCTCATCAAAAAATATACATGAAGGGTTTGCAATGGTTGATTGCAATATTTCCATTTTCTTTTTCTCTCCTCCTGAGAAATTTTCATTCAATGATCTTCCCAACAATTCTTCAGGTATGCATAATTGTTGCGCGTATTTTTGTAGTTTTTTTCGCGCATCAAGGATATCAGTTTTTTTATCTTTCATATATCTCATCAATTGATATATGGTAACTCCAGATAAAGAAAGAGGTGATTGAAATGTGAGGAAAAGCCCTTCGATAGATCGTTTATCGGGTGTAAGATCAATGATGTTTTTTTTGTTAAAAATAATCAGCGTGTTATTTGACACTCTATATGAAGGGTGTCCCATCACGGTTTGAGCTAGGGTTGATTTTCCCGAGCCATTTGGTCCCATGATCGCATATATTTTCCCTTTTTCAAAAGTATACGATACATCGTGAAGTATTTTTTTCTTCTCAACTGATACGGTCAGATGTTTGACTATAAGCATAAAAGATTATAAAAGTCCTATTTTTGTTTTTACTTCTTTGATTGTGTCTTGCGCTATTGCGCGTGCTTTTTCTGCGCCTTGTGTTATCACCTTATTTATATACGTTGTATTTTTTTCAAGATTACGCCGTTTTTCTTGAAGTGGCACAAGTTCTTTATATATGGCTTCGGCAATCGCATCTTTTAACTTGACAAATTGAAGAGTGCCATTGTTGTATTCTTTTTTAAACTGTTCTTTATGGTGTGAAAGATAGAGATCGGCAAATGTAAATAAAGCTTTAACTCCGTGAGTCATCTCTCCTCCCGCGTGTGTGGCAGTAGGGACTGTACGTATTTTTTTCCGTATTATATCCAGAGTGTCAGTAAGATTGATAAAGCTTCCTTTCACTGATTTGCTCATTTTTCCTTCTCCGGTGAGCGAGGGAATATATTCTCCTTTAGTGATAAATCGCTGAGGTTCAGGGAAGTCAGTATCATATTTTTGGTTCATTTTGCGGGCAATCTCACGCGCGACTTCAAGGTGAGGTTCTTGATCTATGCCAACGGGGACCAGTTCTGCTTTGTAAATAAGCATATCTGAAGCCATGAGGATAGGATAATTCAAAAGCGCCATGGTATTATTATTCGGATATTGTTTGATCTTTTCTTTATAAGTAGGTAAGTGTTGCATGTGTGCAATTGACATAAGAGATGAAAAATAAAACGCAAGCTCAAAATGTTCGGCAATATCTGATTGAGGGAAGATG
>CAYJVA010000069.1:0-5079 GCA_964373465.1 uncultured Gammaproteobacteria bacterium | reverse complement strand
AGTAAAACTCGAATGAACTATCCTGTGTTACTTATCAAGGATTACCAGAATAGACTACCATCTTTATCTTTATCAATCATGAATGTATTTAAAACGAAAATCATCAGACTTGGTTTTGTACTGAATTTACAGTTTAAAGTCAATGATGCAGTTGAAATAGTTAAAAAGTTTTATATTAAAGATGTAGGGTTTACAAAGAATGCTTTCAGTTTGGATATTGCATTACTTAATAAGATTACTCTTGATAATTTAGAGAGTAATATGTGGTTTAGGACAAATACATTAAGATCATTTGAGAAAGACAAAGACAATAAAATTTTATCGGTGATGTTTGATATAAATACGGTTCAAGAAAAAATACTTGATCTCACAGATCAAGACATTATTCATTTCACAAAGACATCTTTAGAATATCTTGATACACATTTAAAAAATTATTTACCTGAATATAATGGTAGATTTAATTCTTAATTTAGATAGTATTG
Organism: uncultured Gammaproteobacteria bacterium; assembly: GCA_964373465.1. GTDB lineage: Bacteria > Patescibacteriota > Microgenomatia > UBA1406 > HO2-37-13b > DATDVH01. The sequence continues at coordinate 4,594 of CAYJVA010000069.1, read as the reverse complement.
CATTACAAGATGGTCTTGAGATAGACAAGTATAGTTCTCTTAACAGTAATTATTATAATCTCGTGACTTTTTTTAATCAAGACGAGATGAATTTGACTTCTAACTTAAAAATAAAAGGAGTAATAGATAGTTTTTCTCATACCTCTTTTGTGTGGTTTGAACCAGAAATAAAAAAAAGTCAAATGTCAAATGAAAAAGATGACATCTTATTTAGAAGTAAAATAATTAAATTGCAAGTAGACTTAGGGAATGATTTATTTGATCAATTATCTCTTGATCATATTTTGCTTTTAATAAATACTGCCGGAGTTATAAAAGCAGGGCAGATAAATATAGATGAGGTTTATGACTTTATTAAAGGATAATAAAATGAATTTTCCTACAAATGAAAATATTTATATAGATGCAAATTTTCTTATAGCCTATTTTGTAGAAGATCATAAAGATCATAAAAACTCAAAAAAGCTTTTGGCCTACCTCTTAAACAGAAATAATTCTCTTCATTTTTCACCTTTAACTATAGATGAGTTAATAATGGGTATTCATAAAATAAAAAACCAAACAGAAATAAAAAAAGGTAATAAAAAGGGATATTCTGTTAGTTATTTTTATACTGAATTGAAGTTGGCATTGGGATATTTATTAGGTCATGCTCAATTTAAGTTACGACAGTTTGAGAATGATCTTAACAATTCGTGTTTATTTGCATTAGAAAATGTAAAAGAATTTATATTAAGACCACGAGATGCTTTTCACGTTTCTTATATGCAGGATTGGTCAATAAATAAAATAATTAGTAAAGACTCCAGTTTTGATAAACTTAAGAACATAAATATAAAAAAAATAGATTTTTAACTTTCTATATTGAATTAATAGCTCACAATGAAAAAGCGATACCAAGAGATTGATATATTGCGAGGGATGGCGATAGTTTTTATGATCCTTATTCATACAAGCTATTATTTTATCGTAGGTAAAACAGCTCTTTTTTTATGGAATTGGAGTCAGTTTGCAGTACCTGTATTTGTCTTTTGCTCCTCGTGCCTTTTTTTTCAAAAATATCGCGATACTGATATTTCTGTTATTCAATACCTAAAAAGACGAATACTTCGTTTATATATCCCCTACTCTATTTTCTTACTTTTTTTTATTCCTCTTGTTTTTTTCTTAACTCCCAAAAAAATAACTATTCAATATATCGTAAAAAGCATTTTTCTTATCGGTGGCGTTGATATCAATTGGTTGGTTTTGTTATTTTTATTTTTTACGTTTCTTTTGCCTTTCATCAATTACAGTTTTAAAAAAAAGAAACTATTATTTATTTTTTACACTGTTGTATCTTTTGCAAGTTCAATTTTATTCATAGTGTATTTTCCGTCTTTTTCATATAAATGGATTATGTGGTTGCCGTGGTCGCAGGTAGTGTTTTTTAGTTTATTTTTTGTGTTATATGAAAAAAGAAAGTTTTTTCTTCCTGCATTGTTTATTATTTTATTTTTCTTATTCTTAACTTCATATCAAATAGAACGCTTCATTCATCATCACACTGGATTATTTCAGAATAAATATCCGCCCAACATATATTTTCTCTTATATGGAATGTGTGCTATCGTGGTGTTTTATCTTATTGCGCGGTTTGTTCTTTTGAATAAAATATTGACTTTAATAATGAATTTTTTCAGTCGTTATTCATATTCTCTTTATTTTATTCATTATACTGTTTTAATCATGGGCGCATCGTTTCTTAATCGTGTTTCATTCAATTGGTTTACTTTTTTTTTAACTGTTTTATCAGTGACAGTTATCATTCAGTTTTACCTCATCTCCAAAATTCTATCCACTCTAAACACCCTGTCCTCATCTCGGAGATAATCATAACCTGCAACGCCTAAGAATTGTTTATCAAGATATTTCATCGTATCTATCTCTTGCGGTTGTATTACTCTTTTTAGAAACATTTCACGTTCTTTACCTACGACTACAGGAGGAAGTTGATACAGATCTCCGATAAAAATCATCTGAATATCACCGAATGCCAGACGTGCATTTTTTCCTTTATCAATAAGCTCAAGCGCCTTTTTAAATTGTGTATTCAACTCTATATTTTTCATAAAAATTATAGATTCCTTATTTTTTTTCTTACTATCTCAATAGTATAATTGATCGCATATGAAAAAGCATTGATGACAAGATCATGTGCAGGAAGATACTCTATTTCTTCTCCTCCAAAACCTCGTTTGAATACAGAGAGATTGTAAAAACGATGTGATGGATTATCTGGTGATATACCCCAGAAATTGTACCATTTCATTCCCCTTTTTTTAGCTTCCTGTAGTGCATACCATTGTATGAGATATGCGCCTGCGTATTTTCTTCCTTCTTCAGTTGTCGCGCCATAATGATAGACTGCTTCTTTTCCGTAGAAAATGATGAATGCATATGCAAGCGGTATTTTGTCTATTTCTGCCCGATAGATAAGGACTGAGTCTGTCTGTGAAAATGCTTCATATTGTTTGAGAAGGTATTCATATGAAAAAGGACTAAAACGTTGATGTTTGGCAGTATGTATGTGTGCTTTATATAATTCTTTTATATACTCCTTTTTTTTTGACGCTACAATCTGCACGTCTTGTTTGATAGCTTTTTTTATCTCATATCGAGTGGTTTTTCGCATATTTTCAAGCAGTTTATTTTCAGACGGTGTGATATCAAGTTGAAGGGTGAGCTCTGCATGAAGATGCATGGGTGCTTTGATAAAACCATAGTGCCTAAAAATTTCTTGTGAAAATTCACTATTGATAAGTTGTGGTCTGACGCGGACAAAAATCGCCCTGTTTTGACGTGCCTGTTTTTTTATCTCTTGCACAAATGAATTGACAAGATTTTGATCGCTCCAATTAATAAGAGGTCCCGCAGGTACGGTGAGATAGGCAGCTCGTTTGGCTTTTTCCATGATTGAAAGCATGATCCCAACAAGCCTACTTTTGTAATAAAATCCAACACGATATATTGTTTTTCCTAATGATTGATGAAATATGCCCCACTGCCATGATTGAAGAAAGTTTGACTCTGGATAGTGAGTCATAAATCCCTCCCATTCACTTTTTTCAGTAATAGATTTTACAGTGATGTCAGCCATTTGTTTACCAATGATGCAATATGTAATGCTTCTTTTTCAGATACGCTTTGATGGGTAGGAAGATTGACGATATGATCTGCGATTTTCTCCGCGTGTGGACATTGATGATTATAATTTGTTTTCTTCATGTATTCTTTGGGTGCGATAGGCGCGTCGTACCAAGTATCAGATATATGAATATTGCTCTTTTTAAGAAAGGTAATGAGGTCTAATTTTTTTTCAGTAAAAAGGGGAAAGCGAAGATTTGTTGATTGATGAATACGGTTAGTTATTTTTTTTGATTGAAGCGAACTATCTATTTTTTTACCGTATATTTTCGCTATACTTTGTCTATGACGTATGTCGTTTCCTAGTTGAGTTATTTGTTGATGTGCAAAGTGACAGTGCCATGGAGGGAGTGTATGGAATATTTTTCCAGCAAGTGAATGCAAGGGCGAACTTAACAGGCGTGTATTTTTCAATAGTATATGCAATAATTTTCCCAGCCCAATAGAATACATTTTTCGTATTAAAAATGTGAAAAGCGGGTAGAGTCGATTTTTCAACTGTTGTGTGAATGCTCCTTTTTCAAGATGAAACGAATATTCAAAGCCTTTTTTTCTGACTATCAATGCGCCACCAGATACTGTATCTATAATTTTATCCATACCGAATGAAAGTATGACGCAGTCTCCGACAGTCCCTGCTTTTTTTCCATTGTCATATAGTGTTCCCACACTATGCGCAAGATCTTCTATGAGAAGACAATCGTTTTTTTTGCAGAGTGCTGATATTTTCTCAATATCACACGGAATTCCTAATGTGTTTTGAATGATGACTGCTTTGATTGATGGATTGTGCACGAAAGCTCTCTCAAGAGTAGTTGAGGAGAAATTCAGATCATCTTCAATATCAAGATAATACGGAATATATCCGGCTTTGATAATTGCCTCATAGATCGTATAACAAGTAAATCCATTGATCGCCACATATGAATCTTTGGGTAATCTGAACAAGCTTAATACCAGAGTAATGGCTTCGCGCGCTTTGTATAGAAGAATTGTTTTGCCTTGATAATTTTTCTCAAGATATTCAATAAGATTGTCAGCATATTGTTTTTTATTTTTAGTAAAAAGCGCGTCTAATACAAATCGAAATGTATAATTGGATCCGAGTGAGTTAAAAATAGTCACAGTATTTTTTTAATTATTTTATAGATGTCGTCTGTATGAGTATAGTGCGGAGAGTGTTTTGCTGTGTCAATTATTTCAAGGGTTGAATGAGAGATGAGATGATGAATTTTTTGTCCCTGTGACAGGGGCGTGATAGTATCTTTTCGCCCCCATACAATAAGAGTGGGAATGGTAATTTTGGTAAAATACGGCATGCAATCAGTTGAAATGAGATTGTTCATGGTTTGACGCATGATAGGGGTTGCGAGGTGATAGTCGGTTGATCTGATAAGTTTTTGAAAGA
>CAYJVA010000068.1:554-5120 GCA_964373465.1 uncultured Gammaproteobacteria bacterium | reverse complement strand
AATGCAACTGATAAAAAATTAGACACAATTATTATACAAGATATTCTACCCCCATCTCTTGATCCACTTGAGGGACCAGGAACGTATGATGATAAAAAGAGAATTATTACCATAGATGCAGGTAGTTTTGCCATAAGAGAAGAGAAATTTTATATCATTAAAATGCGAGTCATATCACAAGATAGATTACCTATCAATAAAGGACTTTTTTGTGAAATCAATAAAACAGTTGCCAGAAGTGGTGATCTCTCAGATGACGATGTCACTCAATTCTGTATTGAGAAAACAGTCACTGGTGTACAAAAAGTTCCTTCTGCAGGACCTGAAATTGGACTGTTTATTACGATAGGAGAATTATCACTCTTTATAATAGGATTAGGCTTAAGACAAAAACATTTGTATAATAAAAGTAATATGCTATAATAATAAAATATAAGTTAAAAATTAATTTATTTTGTTGTTCTATAAGTTAAATAATTTTAACAACAACAAATATAAAAACCCTATAAAAATATGAATGCTGAAAAACAATCACGTCCAGATCACAATGGCTCCGCGTTAAAACAAAGACTGATAGTACGAGTGATAGCTCCACTTGCACTACCTCTCACTTTAGGATTTGCTCATAGTGGTTGCGCCACAAAAAAACAGGTCCGAGCATTAGAAATACAAACAAAAAGTCTAAAAGAGGTAAACGACAGCCAAAACAATCAAATCTTAACCGAAGCACAAACAAGAAATGAAAAAGATGAAAAAATATCTCAATCTCTTCAAACACAAGATGCACATAGTGCTGAGGTAGTCAAAAAACAAAATGAAACTGATTCAACGCAAGATGAAAAAATAAATACCATTTTTACAAATAATCAAGCGACTCAGGAAGAGATAAACCGACTTAAACAAGCAATTGCGCTATTGCAGGAAACCTCTTCCTCTTCTTCAGGCTCAACGATTGATATACCTGAAAATAATGAGCAAAATAATCAACCAACAATTGATATAGCATGGAAAGAAATAATACTCCAATACTTAGTAGAATATCGCCAAAGTCTTGCTCTATTACCTCATTTCAAAACTGCAATGGAAGAGATAGAAAAAGCAACTGAAAAACAAAGAAGAAATATCTTAAAACAGGTATTGACCACAGGTGAAGCTATTTCATATAGTCATACAAGAAAACCAATTCGTGTATCAATCCCAAAAAACAAAACGTTTGACTTTGCAGAAGATCTCAAAATAATAGACCAACTTTCTCCCGATGAACAAATCGGAAAACTTGATGAAATAATTAATAAAGAAAATGAAATGATCAAAAAAATGAAAGAACAACAAAAAAATACACCTCAACAATCTTCTGTTCCTATCGTACGCGCAATACCACGTCCTCAAGATCCGCAAATATACACTATCCCCTCTACTCCACAGGGAAGATATATGCGAGAAAAAGACTATATCGGTCTTGATAAGACAAATGGTGATGGATCAAATGAATTAGTTCCCTTAGATGTCATACAAACTGGCGTAGGTAAATATGTTACTGTAGATCTTGATCTTGACCAGTTGCCATCAAACAATGCCGAATATGCATTCGTCATTTATGGAGTACGAGGAATAATAATCCCATCATCTACCGCAGATAAACGTAAACAACGAATATCTTTTCAAAATGACATTGTTATCATTGAAGCTCAAAAATCTCAGAGCACATGCGAAATAAGACTTACTGATGGCATGATTTATCTATTTGATATATCGGAACAAAAAAACAAGAATGAATTAAATAGATTTATCCAGTCCAGACTGAATGAAGAAACTGATATGCACAATTGGCCACTAAAAAGAGCTGATCAAGTAAGAAGGATTACGATTCAATGAAAAAAGTACTCAATAACCAGTCAACGTTATTCATGTTAAAGTCATCGTTGCCAAAGATACAAAATAATAAACCGTTGATCTCAGTTATCATGCCAGTTCATAATGCAGAGCGTTATGTGAAAGACGCTATTGAAAGTATTCTTGCACAAACCTACCGACATTTTGAATTTATTATCGTTGATGATGGATCAACTGATCTTTCATGGCGCATTCTAAGAGAATACCAAAAAAAAGACAGACGAATAAAATTATTCAAGAACACATACAATCAAGGCGTCTCAAAAACTATTACAAAAGGACTTGATAAAGCAAAAGGTTCAGTGATAGCCCGTATGGACGCGGATGATATATCTCTCCCCGACCGATTCAAAAAGCAAATTGAGTATCTTAACATGCATCCTCATACTTTAGTCATTGGCGGACAGTGCCAAGTCATTGACAATGAAAATAACATTATCGGTGATAAACGATTTCCCACTGATTTTATATCAATATATCGGTTTATTATGACTTTTCATCCCCTTCAAGAACCTACCCTTATGATCGCGCGCGATAGGTTACCCCAACATTTTTCCTTTTATGGGAAAAACTTCACTATTACCGAGGAAATTGAGCTTATTTTTAAGTTATTTAAGTATGGAAAAGTAGAAAATTTGTCAGATGTAGTTTTACTCTATCGTATTCATGATCAAAATAGTTCTTTGAAAAACGTGCGAAAAACTTTTTATCACACCTGTATTGGAAGACTAAAAGGAATTTTTTTATATGGATATACACCCTCAATAAAAGATATTTTAATAAATATCATGCAACTTATTATTATCACACTGATGCCGCAAAAAGTATCTTTATGGTTTTATTATAAAATGCGAAAAATAGTGAAGAATAAAAAAAGATTTTCCCAAAAGTTTACTTATGCATTTTCATCAAAACTTCAATAATGCAAAAATTATATAAAAAATTCATAATCACGCCATATCCTTTATTACTTTTTTTTTTAACCCTTATTATATTTATCGCCAATTATAAATCTGGCGCATATCTTCTCGGGTGGGACAATCTTCAGACTGAATTAAATCCACTCCTTGCTCTGAAACGAGCATTATTTTCGGTGTGGCAGGAATATCAAAGTTTTGGTCTCATAGCAAGCATGGGATATGCTACAGATATTCCCCACGCATTCTTTGTATGGATTCTCTCTTTTATACTACCGCACAATCTCATACGTTATTTTTTTCATATATTGATGCTTTTTATCGGGGGATGGGGAATATTCTCACTGACTAAAAAATTATTAGGAAATCAGGAAAAGGCAATTTTTGGCTTTATAGCGGGACTTTTTTACATGCTCAATTTTGGCACCGTGCAGATTTTTTTTCTTCCCTTTGAGGATTTTTCAATATTTTTTGCATTTCTTCCCTGGGAAATACTCGCATTTATACTTGTTCTTGAAAAAAGACCAAGAAAAAAAGACTTTATTTTTCTTTTTACGATCAATGTCCTTGCACTCACTCAATCATATGTACAAACCATATTTGTCGTCTATCTTCTTATGCTTGCATTTATAACAATCGGACGGATGATAGAAACCAAAAATATAAAGTTAATAACCCGACGCTCTTTTTTAGCCTTGTGCATCATACTCGCGGTCAATGCCCTCTGGATTCTGCCTCAAGTATATTTTGTAGCGCATGGAGGACAATATGTCGTTGAAACTGCAAAAATTAACCAACTTGCCACAGAAGGAGTATTATATCTGAACAAAGAAAAAGGCACCTTGTCGCATTTTATCAATATGGAAGGAATGGATTATGATCTTTTTGGAATCAATAAACAACCACTTTTCTGGGCATGGAAATCACATTTTCAAAATAAACTGATCAGTCTATTACTTCCTCTTTTTTTTCTTATCATGAGCTTTGTAGGTTTTTTTAAGAAACAAAAATATCGTCTTTCTTTTATGATATGTTTTGTTTTTTTGTTATTTGTACTTTTAAGTGCAACGCCACCCTTCTCGTATGTCAATGATGTTGCGCGGAAAAACCTATTTATCAATCAAATGTTCCGATCTCCATTCACTAAGTTCATCATTCCCTATACACTCATTGTGAGTCTCTTTCTTGCATCTGGACTTGCCATTATGGTAGATAATATTATTTCTCTCAAAAAACGTGTCTTCAAAAAAGTTTATTCTGATGGTTTGATTACTATCATAATAATTATTTTTACCAGCGTATTAATCCTGCTTTACTCTCTTCCTTCTTTCAGAGGTCAATTTTTCTCTGGTGAAATGAAAAGAACTATTCCGAAAGAATATCATGAGCTCTTTTCTTTTATGAAAAAGCAGAATGTAAATAAACGTATTGCTCTTTTACCTGAATATACCTTTTGGTCATGGTTTTTTCATCGCTGGGGATATAATGGATCAGGATTCATCTGGTATGGTATTGAACAACCAATTGTCTTACGAACGTTTGATGTGTGGAGTGAAAAAAGCGAAGGGTATTTCTGGGAGATGAAACAAGCCATTGAAAGCGAAGATGTCATAGCTTTTGAAAAAATTCTTGAAAAATATGATATTTCATATTTAATCATGGATCGTTCTCTACTCCCTGTAGCTACAATATTAAAAACATTACAATATGATCGTATTGATACGATGCTTAAAAAAAGTCAATATATCTTACTTGT
>CAYJVA010000068.1:0-544 GCA_964373465.1 uncultured Gammaproteobacteria bacterium | reverse complement strand
TCACCAATCAAGACACGCTTTATCAACGTATCGGAAATTATGATGTCTCTCCTCCTTTTGATATCATATACCCTTTTCTTGATTTGATGAATCAAACGCGAATGACTGAAAAAGCATGGACGCTTGAAGAGACTAATAAGTTTTTTATACTTACTGCAAAACTGCCGCTAAATCTTGATGATTATACTATTAACACTCTCTATCAACAATCTAAGACATCAATATATGGAAGTGAAGGACTACTACTGAGCCAAGACCGCTATGTTATCAATACAGAAAACAATGTCTTAAAAATTACTATTCCTAAAGTAAAAGCAACTGAATTCATTTCAAAAGACACCAAAGTTGAAAACTGTTCTCTTACTCCTTTGAAAGGTAAAAATATCAAACAAATGAATAACAGAAAAGAAATTATTACTATAACTTCAACCGATGGAGCTCTTGGATGCTTCGGCTATTATGCGCCATTTTTGGAACAAAAATATGGCTATCTGGTGAAAGTAAAAAATAAAAACATACAGGGCAGAAATTTATTTATGTATAT
>CAYJVA010000067.1:1850-5156 GCA_964373465.1 uncultured Gammaproteobacteria bacterium | reverse complement strand
GAGTTAATACATATCCTGATACTACCGCCAAATTAGACGGCGCTTTGTCCACTCCCGGCTTTTCAATCAATTCATCAACCTTCCATATCCCTCCTCCTATGTCAACACCTTTCACAAAACCATACCGATCAGCATCTTCTTTTTTATCCGTTCGTATCCCACAAAGTATAGTAGCCTCATATTTTTCGTATGCATCAACTAATTGCTTGGCCCGCGACGGTGTGGCCCATACAAAATCATCACCCCACAGTACTAAAAAAGGTTCATTTTCAACGATATGTTGTGCTGACTTAATGGGCGTTGCATTACCATACGGGCCCTTTTGACGAACATAAATAAAGTTAGCAAGATTGGAAATTGCTTTGATCTCTTCAAGCATATGCAATTTCTTTCCTTGTTCGAGATTACGCACAAGCTCTGCGTTGGGACTGTCAAAATGATCTTCAATCGCTCGCTTGCTCCACCCAGTCACAATAATAATATCCTCAATCCCCGCAGCTATCGCATCCTCAACCACATATTGAATAACTGGTTTGTCAACGATAGGAAGCATTTCTTTCGGCATTGCTTTAGTCTGTGGGAGAAATCGAGTACCAAACCCAGCCGCTGGAATAATTGCTTTTTTTATTTTCATTATTGCACTCCTGTAGGAGAAGTAAATTCTATAGATACTGTCTGATTGACTGTGGTTGTATTATCAACAACTGCCTTAAGATCTGCAATGCCCTGATTTGATGATCTTATTTTAAACTCTGCTTTCCCAAGTTTGTCAGTCACCACCGTCGTCTCAACTAATTGTCCTATTGAAGAAGTGAGTGTCACTGCTTTATTTGAAAGTTCATCACCCTGCCCGTTGCGAGCAAAAACGGTAATTACACTTTCTGCACGACCATCTGCTACCACTTTCAATGGCCAGGCAAATATGATTGATTTTTCAGCCGACGGTTGATCAAGCTTTGCACGCGTCAACCTCACCAATGGTTTTTCAAAGAGAATCAATGATATAAAGAGACCAAACAGTACCAAAAAAACACCGATTAAAACAACAAATTTTTTTTCCATAATTTATATAAAGTATAACATAGAATAAAAAAGTCAAACAGATATTATATGTTTATCGCACATCAGAAACATATTTTTTTATCTTACTGACAACTTCCGTATGTATTTTTTGGGGAGAAAGCATTGTGTTGTGCGCAACACAATTGATAGTGATCCAATGACCATAAGTAGATGCAAGATACTCATACATCTTCGCAGACTCAATACGGTGCGACTTATCACGCTCTGCTATATCATCACTTTTTCCTTGCAAATATTTTCTTTTGTCCTTTTTACCAGTTAACTGTACGCCCATTTTCCAAGGGAGAGTCAAATAAATTACCACATCTTCTTTTGGAATTTTATGTATTTTATATTCTAATTCATAGATCCATTTGAGAAAAGCGCGCTTTTCTTTTTCATTTTTCAGACGAGCTGTCTGATGAGCCATAGTTGATGTGGCATATCTATTACATACGATTACTCCTCCCTTTTCCAAAAACTCATCCATCTCCTCTTTCACTGAGGCGCGATCGAGCGCGTACGCCAAAGATATCAAGTATGGGGAGATTGTATCAAGTTGTCCGAATTCTCCCCGTAAAAATTGCGCAATGGTTTTTCCATGAAAAGAAGTATAATAGCGAGGAAAATCAAAATATTTTACCGGTATTTTTTTTCCTTTAAAAAAATCTACTAAAAGGGTCGCTTGCGTTGTTTTTCCTGCTCCATCAGCTCCATCAATCACAATTAATTTTCCTTTTCTGCGATGTATGCGTTGTATATGACTAATAAAATGTTTGAGTATCAAATGAAGATTGTCAAAATCATAATGTTCCAAAAAAAGATTTTCTGAAGGATTGCCCGCGATCATTGGAGTTAGTGTATCTTCGTTTTCCTTGAAGACTAATGCGAGCACTGGCTTGTCTTTCGTCAACGCGTAGACAATCTCACCGCCAACACCAGTTGAAGGAGAGGTGACTTCAGCAATGACCACATCAGCCTCGTCAATACGTTCTCGCTCTCTTTTGAAAATCTCTTTACTTGAAAGAGCCTTCTCACGCGCTGAGAGCTTTAGATCAATAATCTGTTGTCCTGAAGTAAGTGTTATGTCACTTTTTTCTAAAAATGCTACAATATGTTGGTAATTTTCCCTATAGAGTCCATTGCTTGACATCGACGCGGTAAAATAAACTTTGATCATAGATAAATTTTAAAACCTAATCGTCCCTCCCTTCACGACTTTGTTTGCCAATATCATTTGCGCCACCTTATCTTCTACCTCATCGCGTATCACCCGCGCCATGTGGCGCGCGCCGAATTGTTGATCATATCCTTTTTCAATCAATACGTGCATAAACTCGTCAGTCATCTGTAAAGTAATGCCATGCGTATGATACATGTCTTTCGCAATTGAAGCAATCATTTTCTTCGCAAGCATCAACAACGCATCCTTTTGTAATGTACGATATAAAATCACCCCATCAAAACGATTGAGAAATTCTGGAGTAAAAATCCGTGCTTTTACGAGATGGTTGATAAGCTCTCTTTGAAGAAATACGGTATTTTTGCCCTCAGTTGACTGATTAAATAACACATCAGCTCCAGCGTTAGATGTCGCAATCACCATCAGATTTTTACAATCAACTCGTTTGCCATATCCATCAGTAAAATACCCCTCATCAAGTACTGTCAAAAAAATGTTGATAAGATCAGCATGCGCTTTCTCAATCTCATCCAAAAGCAATACCCCATACGGCCTCTCCCTCACTGAGGCAGTTAATATGCCGGGATTTCCGGTATTTATTGATCCGACAAGCGCGGAGATATCGGCAGTAGATTGATAAAAAGACATATCCAATCTAATCAAATAATCAGTTGAGCCAAAAAACACTTGAGCAAGAGCTTTTGCCGTCTCTGTTTTACCAACACCAGTTGGCCCCAAAAAAAGAAAACTTGCCAATGGTTTTTTTCTTGATGATGCGAGAGTAAACGATTTTCGGAGAGTTGAGGAAAGTTGTGCGATAGATTCGCTCTGTGCAATAATATGTTCGCCAAGCACTGATTCAAGATTGAGCAATTTTTTCTTAAATGTCGCGTCAAGCGTAATCGGAATATGAGTTTTTTTGGTAAGTACGACATCTATAATATCAGGAGTAATAGTCATCATATTTTTTGGTGTAGTCTGTTGATCTTTTTTTTGAATGCTTTTGAAATACACACACGACTCATCAAGAAGCGACAAAGCTTTCTCAGGGAAAGGAATAG
>CAYJVA010000067.1:0-1840 GCA_964373465.1 uncultured Gammaproteobacteria bacterium | reverse complement strand
GGTTTTGAATTCCTGCTTTGAAATGCTGCTGGAAATATAAAAATTGCTTTTTTCAATAGTCTACTTTATGGTCTCATACGGAATAATCAGTTGATATCGAGATTCGATATCAAAAACCGCCTTCATCAGGACTTCCATAGCCTCCACAGCAGTAATCTCATAGACATCTATTTTTTCAAAAAGACGATGGATGGTATCGTTGGACATGACAAATTTTTGATAAAAAAAAGGCGTAGTGATACCGATAAACTGCACTCTCTCAGATCGCGCAAAAGAAGCAATTGTCGTCGTCAGATCAATACGATCAGATGATACACCTGATATATATTTATCAAAATTATCTATGCAAATGATGATATTGCCAGCCATCTGTGCTTCTTGAAAAATACTTTTCAAAAGCGTCTCTTTTTGAGAAGTGTCAACCGATTGACTGATGATCTGTTCTATGTCTAACTTAAGAATACGCTTGTATGCCAAGAGCGGATTGATTTTCCCCTCATATATACGCTTTGCCAGTCCTTCTATGATGGTATGTTTCCCTACTCCTTCATCTCCTACGATAATCACATTCGCCTCGTCAGATTTGGACAGGGCCAAAGTAATATGGTGTATTTCCTTCTCCCGATCTACCAAATCCTTAAAATGTTTTTTTGACTTTGTTAATTCTTCAGAATAGTGATCTACAGTCGGAGTATATCCCATGCTCCAATCCCGTCCAAGAGGAGGAGAGGAGAAAAGTGATGTAAATGCCCACCATGGTGGCCTTTGAATGTATGTGGCATAATACGACTCAAACCACTTTTCAACCATAGCCATGTTTTCTTGAGATAAAAGACGTTTTTTTATAAAATCATCTTTGAGAAGAGCTTTTTTTTCAGTATCTAATTTTTTCAAAGAGTAAAACACATATCCAAACGGAATAAAGACGAGAAAAAACGCGATGAGAAACGGGAGACTCAACACATACAACATCTCTACAATTATATATATAAATAAAACAAGACCACGCATTACCACTCCCATACCTGATGAGATCATGTTGAAGCTCAATCGACCTGCCCACTCTTCAAAAGAAAATCCCGCACTTTTTTTCACGGTGACTAATTTTTTCCATGGATAAAAAAAGGTCTTGACTAATTGAATGACTGAAAAATAATAGGGAAGAAAAATAAAGACATTAAAAATCCCGGTGAAAAAACCACTCGCTTTCCTTTTGAAATATACGACAAAATCTTCCTTTTGCTTTTCCATAAAAAAAGTATACTGTAAAATCAACAAAAAAGTATACCCATCGTAGTTCAGTTTGCTCAAGTACAGTGAACGTATACCGCTTTCAGATGAGATTGCAATCCCGCCAAGGCGGGACGGCATAACCCTCCGTACGTTCAATTTGTTTTGCAAATTGAACTACGATGGGTATATCATCGCAAAGCGGTACGCAATCGGACTCCGTCCGAGGAGACTCCGACCCACGAAGGATCCCGTCGTGTCAGTGACGAAAATAAATATTAAAAACATATATATCACTAATGAACGATCGTATATTATCGTATATTAGTGTTATATATAGAATAGTAAAAGTAATAATACAAAAAAATGCGAGAAAGCTTCAGAAAGGGATTTTATAATGTTGTACAAAATAACGATCGTTGTAAATCAATACAGAGTGTTTTTTATTAACAGATGCTACGTAGTCTAGTGTCATCCCGAGCAAATCTATTGTAAGGACGAAAGTCAAAGAATCCCTTACGTATAGTTGATAGTTGACGCAAAACCAAATGACAAGTTTAGGAAATGCCATGCCCGCCTGCCGTCGGGCAGGCTGAACTTGTCCACGCCT
>CAYJVA010000066.1:0-5233 GCA_964373465.1 uncultured Gammaproteobacteria bacterium | reverse complement strand
GCGTGGTTATCGGGTCAAACTCCAAAAAAGCAATAGAAAAATTACTTACTTTGCACAAATCTTTAGGTGGTAAACGAGTGGTTGTCGGGCTTGAGTCTGCAGAGATCATCAAATACGCGTCAAATTCTGTCCTTGCGACCAAAATATCATTTGCAAATCTCGTCTCATTTCTTTGTGAAAAAACAGGCGCAGACGTAAAAGAAGTGCTTGATGGAGTAGGTCTTGATAGCAGAATTGGACATGTATTTTTTAATGCAGGAGTTGGGTATGGAGGAAGTTGTTTTCCAAAGGATATTAAGGCGCTTGTGCAGACTGGTGAATCATTTTCAGTGGATATGTCTCTTCTTCGTGCAGTTGAAAATATCAATCAAAACGCACGTGTACGGTTTCTCAAGAAAATAATTGATCAAAAAAATAAAAAATATATTGGTCTGTGGGGTTTGGCATTCAAACCTAATACTGATGATATACGAGACGCTCCCTCACTCTCTATTATTGACGAATTGCTCAAAAGAAAATACGATATTAAAGTATATGATCCTGAAGCGATGGATAATATAAAACGCATTTTTGGAGAAAAACTGACATATTGTAAAAATCCCTACGATGCAGTAAAAAATACTCATCTGCTTGCAATTTTAACTGAGTGGAATGAATTTAAGCATATTGATTTGGCAAAAGTAAAGAAACTGATGAAAGAACCGCGTATCATTGATGGTCGTAATATATATTTTCCAAAAGATATGTTACAATTAGGTTTTCATTATATTTCAGTGGGGAGAAGAACAGTATAAATCATATGAAACATACAGCAAGAGCGCTTATCACGGGGATTACTGGTTTTGCAGGAAGTCATTTGGCTGAACTTTTGCTTAAAAAAAATATAGAATTTCATGGTATTGTCAGATGGCGGTCTAATATCGTTAACTTAGAAGAATGTAAAGATTTAATATCGCTTCATGAAGCTGATTTGCTTGATGCGCATTCATTATATACAGTGATTGACAAAGTACGACCACACTATGTTTTTCATCTCGCCGCTCAATCGTTTGTCAAATCGTCATGGGCATCTCCTGCCAACACAATAGAAATTAATATGGTTGGATCAGTCAATCTTTTTGAAGCAGTGAGAAAAAGTAATCATGAGACGGTCATACAGATTGCATGTTCGTCTGAAGAATACGGGATGGTACATAAAAATGAAGTTCCTATAAAAGAGACTAATCCGCTTCGTCCATTGTCTCCTTATGGGGTATCAAAAGTAGGAATGGATTATTTGGGATACCAATATTATCAAAGTTATGGTTTAAAGATCATTCGTACTCGTGGATTTAATCATACGGGCCCACGTCGAGGAGAGGTATTTGCGGAAAGCACTTTTGCAAAACAAATTGCAGAAATAGAAAAGGGAGTACGTAAACCAGTTGTATATGTTGGAAATCTTGAGGCAGAGCGTGATTATACTGATGTACGTGACATGGTGTCTGCATATTATATCTCAGTGACAAAGTGTACACCGGGTGAGGTATATAATATTTGTAGTGGAAAAACATGGAAAATAAAAAAGGTTTTGGATTTTCTTATCTCTCAATCTAAGATAAAAGTTACGGTCAAAGAAGATCCAAGTCGCATGAGACCCTCTGACGTATCAATATTATTGGGGGATTGCTCTCAGTTTACTCAAGAAACAGGATGGAAAACAACTATCCCTTTTGAACAAACACTGACTGATCTTCTTAACTACTGGAGAAAAAAAGTGTAACATGAAAAACATACTCATTGTTGGAGGGGCTGGGTTTATAGGATCGCATCTTACAGAGTATCTTCTCAAAAAAGATTATGTTGTGTGGGTGATTGATAATTTTCTAACAAGTCATGCCGACAATATTATACGGCTAAAGAAATATCCACATTTTCATTTTTTAAAAGCTAATATATTGGATATTGACCTCAAAAGTATTTTCAATAACACTGTTTTTGATATCATATATCATCTTGCGTCTCCTGCGTCACCTGTGCAATATATACGTTATTCTATAGAGACACTTCGTGTGAATTCTGAGGGAACTTATAGGTTATTAGAATTTTCTCGTTTGATGCCCTCAGTTCGTTTTATTTATTCTTCAACATCAGAGATTTATGGTGATCCTTTAGAGCATCCTCAGAAAGAAAGCTATTGGGGTAATGTTAATCCCATAGGAGAGCGTGCTTGTTATGACGAAGCAAAGCGATTCGGAGAAGCATTATGTATGGCATATAGGAGAAAATATCGTAGTGATATTCGTATTGCGCGAGTGTTTAATACCTATGGCCCATACATGCAGGAGGAAGATGGCAGGGTGATATCTAATTTTATTACTCTGGCGCTACAAAATAAACCTATTATCGTATATGGAGATGGTACGCAGACCCGTTCGTTTTGTTATGTGTCTGATCTGGTGAATGCGTTGAGTCTTTTGGGACAAGAGAACGTAAGTGGCGAGATTATCAATCTTGGCAACCCAGACGAAAAAAAAATAATTGATATTGCGTATATGATAAAACAATTGACCACATCGTATTCAAGTATTCGGTTTGTTGCAGAGCGAGAAGATGATCCAAAAAAAAGAAAACCTGATATCACAAAAGCGCAAAAACTTTTAGGGTGGAAGCCTACCATTTTTCTTGAGGAAGGCTTAAAATCAACGATTAATTTTTTTCAAAACAAACATACTTCATGATGAAAAAAGCAGTGATTATCCTTCCTACCTATAATGAAAAAGAGAATATAAGAACACTCATTCCAGCTCTTTTTGAAAGTGCCAAAAAAATTCCTCATTGGAAAATTTCTCTATTAATCGTTGATGATTCGTCGCCTGATCATACCGCTCAATTGGTAAAAAAAATGAAGGATATATATCCTGATTTATATCTCATACAGGGAGAAAAAAAAGGACTGGGGAATGCGTATTTTCGTGGGTTTAAATATGTTATCAGTCATTTTAACTCCGATGTGATGTTTGAGATGGATGCAGACTGGTCTCATGATCCAAAATACATCCCCCTTTTCTTAAAAAAAATTGACGAAGGAGCAGATTTTGTCGTGGGAGCGCGTTATATCAAGGGTGGATCTATTCCATCTGATTGGAGGTTTTATCGTAAATTATTTTCTATTGTAGGCAATCTTATTATCAAATATGGATTGATGATTCCTTCGATCAACGACTGGACAACGGGATATAGAGCGATTAAGACCTCATATATTAAAAAGACAGTGAGTTCGATGCAACTATTTAGTGGATATGTATTTCAAGTAGCATTTCTTGATAAAGCGTACAAGCAAGGATTAGTCATAGCTGAAATTCCTATTCATTTTAAGGATCGTACACAAGGCGCCTCAAAAATACATTCATCAGAATATATCATCAATACACTCTGGTATGTATTCACTCATTCTTCATTTATCAGGTTTGCGATAGTCGGAGGCACGAGTTTTATCATTGATTTTGCGATAGCCTTTCTATTCATCAATCAATTAAGATTTCCAATATTGATAGGAAGCTCAATTATCAGTCCTCTTGTCGCACTCGTATATAACTTTATTCTTAACAATTTTTGGAGTTTTTCTCATAAAAAAGTTTCACATTCTTTTTTTTCTTATATGAAGCATTTTGTTCTTTTTATCATGGTTTCTTCTGGATCAGTTGCTATTCAATATTATGCGTTGCGATTCACATTACAACTATTACCTCATAATAGATGGTATATCTATAAAGCATTGATTATCATTTTTCTTAATATTCCTTATTCATACTTTATGTATAACTATGTGGTATGGAAGAAAAAATTTCCCCTATGAATATAAAAATTATCTCTGATGATTTTGATCATGATTTGTTCAACCAAAAAGCCTCTCATCCGCTTCAGTCATGGGAGTGGGGGGAGGCACGGAAAAAAATGGGGATTGAAGTACTACGGATAGGAGAGTTTGATGGAGACAATCTGATACATGTCTATCAAGTTACTTTTCACCCTATCCCATATACTCATTTCAAAATAGGATACTTACCACGCTCTGTCATGTCTTCTGAGGAGGTTATAAACTTTCTTTATGAGTATGGAAGAAAAAATAAGGTTATTTTTATCAAAATAGAACCGTACGAAGAAAAGTCTAAAGTCAAATCCTCCTTGGCAAGACGAAGGCGAGACGGGAGTCTTAAGTCTAAAGTCTCTCCTTCACCTCATCCGCTTTTTCCCGCATGGACACAAATGATTGATCTGACCCAATCTGAAGATCAACTTTTGCAAAATATGCATGCTAAAACAAGATACAACATCCGCCTCGCACAAAAAAAAAGTGTCATTATCAAAGAGATGACGAACATTCAAGGTTTTGAGATTTTCTCAAAATTATATTTTGAAACCTGCAAAAGACAAAGGTATTTCGGACATAATAAAAACTATCATGAAATAGTTTTTGAAACACTGAAAAATTCTATCGCCCATATTCTCATTGCGTTTTATAAAGATATTCCTCTTGCCACGTACGAAGTGCTTATATTTAAAGATGTATTGTATTATACGTATGGAGGGTCATCGGAAATTCATCGTAATTTTATGTCGACCAATCTTCTGATGTGGGAGGCGATTAAGTGGGGGAAAAAGAGAGGAGCAAAAAAGTTTGACATGTGGGGATCGCTTCCTCCGGATTATGATAAAAAAAATCCATGGGCTGGATTTACTCGGTTTAAGGAAGGATATGGAGGTGAGTTTGTAGAACTTGAGGGAAGTTATGATCTTGTTATTAATAATTATCTTTATGGGATATATAATATTCTTTATACGTTACGCCATATATTTTTATCTCTGAAATCCTATTTAACAAATTTCGCATAATAGACAATATTATGTATAACATACGAAAACACTTCGTATATAAACGAGTTATCAGCAATAGCGATGGCTTATATCCAACCCCCACCCGAAGGCAGTGCTTTAGATAACTTAATAAATGTCTAAAATTTTATGATACATATGAAGTTAAAAATTTTAGGTTCTGGTGCATGGGAAGGGATTCCAGTTCCATTCTGCAATTGTAAAATTTGCGAATCTGCCAAAAAAACAAACTCAAAAGATAATAGAACAAGACCTCAAATTTTGGTTGAAACAGAAAAAGGACAATTTTTGATAGAAATAAGTCCAGATATACGCATTCAATCCACAAAATTTAATTTACCAAATATTAGCAATTTTC
>CAYJVA010000065.1:0-5249 GCA_964373465.1 uncultured Gammaproteobacteria bacterium | reverse complement strand
ATATTGAGGCAAGTACTCTCGGTTGTCCATCTGGGCTGTCAGCTATTGACATTTTCCATCAGATTGCAGATACTTCCGCTCTTTTTGCCAATCCAGAAGACCCGCGCGATATCGCGGCAAAAATCAGGCAGATTTTTGACGATGATGCATTACGAACTAAACTCTCACTTAAGGCTCAAGAAAGGTCTTTGTATTTTGTCGCAGAAAAATTTAAGAAAGAATGGGACAATCTTTTTTAAAGTGAGAAAAGGCGCTTTGCGTTTTCAGTTGTTCTCTCTTCAATGACTTTTTCATCCACAACGAGTATATGTGCAATATATTTTTTTATCATTACTAAATGCGCAGGCTTATTGGGGAAACGTTTTTGACTACGCAAGGATTCAGGGAGAAGAAACGGCGCATCAGTCTCCAAGACTAGTAAGTCAAGCGGTATCTGCTTTACAAACTCCTGTTTATCTTTCCGATACGTGATATCGCCGTCAACACCGATAAAAATATGATGTTTTTTGGCAAAATCCAAAAGCATTTCATCAGGCTCACAGCAATGAAACACCATACGTGCTTCAAAATCCGATGACCACTGTTCACGCAGAATAATAAGTAACTCATCCCGCGTCTCACGATTATGGATAATGACTGATTTTTTATATTTTTTTGCCAGATGTAATTGTGCGATGAATAATTCTTTTTGAAGCGTGATAAATATCTCATCAATCTGATACTGATCATATTTTGTCTTTTTATACTGATGCCGATCCAATCCAATCTCTCCAACAGCAACGATTTTATTATTCTTATTTTTTAATAAATCTTCAATCTTTTCAATTATTTGAGTTGTTTTTACTTGTTCATCATGACTTTTGACCCCGATTTGATCGGGGTTGACTTTTGACTTTTGACTTTTGACTTTTAATTCATATACATGATGCGGATGTATCCCTACCGCCGAATAAATAAAATCATACTTGAGTGCGATATCAACAGCTTTTTTGGAAGTGTCAACGTCTGTTCCCGGAACCACGATATGAGTGACTCCTGCATGAAACGCTTCTTCAACAACCGAATTAATCTTACCCTCAAAAGCGGAAAATTGGAGATGGCAATGAGTGTCAAACATAGTGCTTATTATATAAAATATATAAAAAACCGTTGAACTTACCCTCCGAATTGGAGAATCTGCGAAAAGAATTCCGAAAATCCCATAAAAGACTTCCAAAAGATTTATCTTCTCGCCATACTGAATATTATTTAGAATCGGTGATAAAAAAATAAATGAAAATACTTATAGACACCGATGCAATATTTGGCTTTTATATAACAAAAGATATCCATCATAAAAAAGCTACCATCTCTATAAAAAATTACTGAAAGAAAAGAGCGAATTTTTTATCACCAATCTTGTGCTTTACGAGACTGCCACTGTGCTTTCACATAAAACCACACATCAACAAGCTGTCAGGGTCATACAAGCACTATTAGCCACAGACTATAACCCTGTTTTTATTGACGAGATTATGGCTAAAAAAGCGTTTAATCTGTTTTTTTCACAAACTAAAAAACGCACTTCTTTTGTTGACTGCGCAAACGCAGTGGTGATGAAAGAATTGAAAATTGATAAGATTTTTTCTTTTGATGAATTTTATAAAAACAAACGATTACAATCATGACCGTCATCTCTTTTCCCATGGATGGTATTTGAAGCCAAAATGACCTTTTGACGCAGTTTCTTGATATATAGGCTTTCGCAGATTGAACCGTTCTATGATCGCCACTGGCCGACAGTCATAGCTGAGCTTTTTTTCTTTACCATCAATAAGGGCGCTTTGCATCACGGGCTCTACCTTACCAATTATATACGCAAGCTTTACCAATACTTCATACGCCCCATACACGCGCATTTCTTGCATGGCAATCCACCGAGCCATATATGCGCCCGACCGATCAACCTTAGTTGGATCTTTTCCGGAAAACGCACCGCCACCAACTGGCACCCGAGGACCATACGCATCAACCACAATTTTTCTGCCTGTCGCGCCTGAGTCTGCGTCAAACCCCCCAACTATAAATGAACCTGTATGATTGCAATATGCGATGAATTTTTTCTGAGAATGTTTTTTAAAAAACTTTTTTACATAACGGTCTAATGTATCTTTTCTTTCTCCTTGCACTGACAATACTACGTGAGTGACTACATTCTTTTTCATGGTTACTTGCGCCTTGCCATCAACAGTAAATGGAGCAAGAAGTTGCCGGCAGAAAAAAAGTTCTTGTGGAATGTATGCATCATTATCTTGACAACTATACCCTATCATCACTCCCTGATCGCCAGCTCCTCCCCTATCAACGCCTTTGGCAATATCAGTTGACTGACAGACAATATTGGACAATACCCCGATCTCCTGCCCCACAAGAGCGCGATACACTGATTTTGCAACTGATATATAATTAACAGACGCTTTTGTCGTAATCTCGCCAATCAGAACAATCGTGCTATGTCCGCCTATGACTTCAACTGCGACGCGGGAAAAAGGATCCTGCGCAAGACAGGCGTCAACGATCGCATCAGCGATCTGATCGCAGATTTTATCGGGATGACGATTCGTGACTGACTCTGCGGTTATAATAGTGTCATTTCTCTGTGTGGAGGACAGACTATGTCTCTTCATAGAAAATATCAACTTCATTCTGATCGTTGATAATAGGTGGTTTTTGACGACTTAAAAATAGTGTCGTTGTGTGCGTATGAAAACCATGCGGAGTTTCTTTCGGAATAACGAATACGTCTCCACCTTTATATTCTTTATTTTCTTTATGTATAAGAATGACACCTTCTCCTTTTATCATATAAAATATGCCTGAAGAATCTTGATGAATATGAAGAGGATATAAACGATTTTCTTCCAATTCAACAAGCTCAAAACATTCATTTTCATATATTCCAAGCCGATACAGTTTGATTTCTCCTCCGCCCTTATCTTTGAATATACGATAAGAAAGCTCTTTTAGTTGAGTATGATTAACTGTATGTTCTTTTTCCATTGCTTTTAAGTCTAATGATTGAACCAGATTTTTTTTGACATACTATTAGTTATTTTTAATAATTTTAATAACTCATGTTACGCATCTCTGTCATGTTGAGCTTGACGAAACATGACGTAGATACTGTATGTCACACTTCGTCAAGACCTCCGATTCGGAGGTCAAGTTCAGTGTGACAATTGGTTACTAATAATTATAAATTTTATAAAAAAGTTTTTATATTCTTTTTCTTTTTGCTATTTTCGCCTCAATCCATGTTCTGAGTTCTTTTTGTTTTTTGCTCAGACCAGCATCTTCTAATAATTGTTCTTTCACCTCAGGAATAGCTTCTTTTGAAATTCCACGCGATTTTAATATATCTTCCAATCCAATCGTTGCTTTTCCCAACTTATATTGTGTAATTTCTTCAGTCAGAGTGCCTAATTGTTCGGCAAGAGATGAAGCCTTTATTTTTTCCATAGTTTGTAAAAAAATGATATTTTATTTTTAACTCTTGAACCTATCCTTCATAACAACTGTAATTTTTGCTATTTCTTCTTCTGACTGTGGGAAAGGGAGCATACTCATCTGATTTTCCTCTGCGCCGTGCTTTTTGAGTAATCGGTACCATGCATAATCTGCTTTCGACCGCGCTTCTCTTGTTTCTTCCATCCTCTGACATTCTGCGCTCAACTTGAGCTTACACGCAAGTTCTTGTTTTTTTTCATCGGTGCCTTTTAAGAACTCTTCATTGTTTATAATTCTGTCTAGTGTGTCTAAATACGGATGCTCAATTTCTTTTTTAATGGTTAATAACTGACCGTAAAGTTCAGGATTTTCTTTTACCGCTTTTTCATAAAAAGGAAGCAGATCCCTTCTATGACCTTGTCTCAGCTGTTCTAATCTGATCACGTTAAAATTGTAACGATGCTCTTTAAATCCATCATAAGTATACACAAGATTTCCCTGCTCGTCTCGCTCAATCAGTTGTTGTAGTGGTATGTGTTGTTCTTTTGGCATATTATTATTAAATAAAATTTGTAATCAACTACCTTTCATACTCTTACACACCCCCAAGTGTGTGCAACTTTAAACTTATTTCATTGTATCTTGACTTTTTTTATCTCTTCTTTATCATCAGTTGAGATACTTATCTCAACCTCACCTTCAGCCGTGACTTGAGGTGGCGCGACATAAAAATACTTTTCTTTTTCCCATGCATGATTTTCATAAATCCTTTTTGGTTTTTCCCACCCTTTTTTCCACGCAAAAATTTCATCCATTCTTTGCGGACCCATTATGGTATCTCTATCAATAATCTTTCTAGTAACCCAAGCAACCACATTCCCGTCAGTTGGATTATCGCTAAATTCTGCATTACTAAAAGATCCTACAAACTCACCTTCAAGATAGACTCTTATCGCATCGCCATATCGTGACTGAATCCGTTCCAATCCACTCCCTATGAGTCCATCAGGCAACTCACTGAATACCTGTTCTATGACAAGCGCTGTTTTTTCTATCTCAGTAATATAATCAGAACTTACTCTTTGATCATAATGCCAATCTATATTATCTGCCACTTGAGATAACTTTTCTAAAATCTTTTGATAATCACCGATAACCACACCTTGTTGCGCTACTCCCTTTATGTGCTTAAGAGCGCTTTCAAGAAATTCTATATGATACAATCCTCCATCTCTTTTTTCTATCTCATACTCTATTTTTTTTATCAATGCTTGAACAACTTGATTGAGATAAGTTGATTTTTTATCATCGGAAAAAGAATTAAAAATCCCACTTCTTCCAAATAAATCTAACTGACTTATATCTATTTGTTTATATTGATTTAATAGTTTTTCTATAATTTCTTCGTTTGCTTTCTGTTCGCCCATTGCTCGTAATACATGTTTTGGGTCAACATATTGAACAAGAGATGAAGAAAGAAAATCGTCGATATTCTCCGGGGTTACATGAAGATCAAAATAATTCAAGGCAAAATCTTTCGCATTTTTTTGTTTTATCTCCAACCCTTCTTTTCTTGTATCTTCTTCGTATTCAGAAGCCACATCAATAGCGCTATTAAAACCATCTAAAAATCTTTCTGTCTCGCTTAATGCTCTACTTGAAGGTAAATAAGATAATGCTTTTTTTACCTCATGACCATTCGGCCTTATCCCATATTTGTCTTTTTCAGGTTTAACCCAAAAATAGTAATCTACTTCGCTGGG
>CAYJVA010000064.1:0-5367 GCA_964373465.1 uncultured Gammaproteobacteria bacterium | reverse complement strand
AGCGGTATAACCCTTCGTACGTCCCGCCATGGCGGGACTACGATGGGTATATTATACTTGACAAAGAATAAAAAAGTAAATTTTTGACTTTCAGTTTATTTTTTGGTATGCTTAACTTCTCTATATGGATATTAAATATTTTGGTCATGCGTCGTTTTTAATTAAAGGCAAATCTGCATCTGTTGTCACCGACCCTTTTGATACGAAGATGGTAGGGTTAAAATTTCCTTCAGTCTCGGCAGATATTGTGACAATTTCTCATGATCATGAAGATCATAATCAAAGACAGTTAGTGATTGATTCTCCGCTTGTGATTTCACATGCTGGAGAATATGAGAAACACGGAGTGCGGATCACAGGTATTTTAGTTTTTCATGATAATAAACAAGGAGCAGAGCGGGGAAAAAATATACTCTATAAGATAGAGATTGATGATATTTCCATTGTTCATTGTGGAGATCTGGGGCACCAGCTTTCCGATGAAGTAGTAGAGGAGTTAGGGAATATTCATATTTTAATGGTGCCTGTGGGAGGAGTATACACTATCACGGCAAAAGATGCGTGCGAAGTAGTTGCCGATATTGACCCCTCCATTGTTATCCCTATGCATTATAACGACCCGCGATTGAATCAAAAAGCGTTTGGTGGTATGACTCCTGTTGGAGATTTTATAAAAGCTATGGGAGTTACTCCTGCCGAACCAGAGAAAAAGCTTTCAGTGAAAAGGGAATCCTTCACTGAAGACATGAAACTAATTGTGTTGGACATTGCGTGAGTTGTCTTTTTTATGCCTACCTCATCGGATGCTCTCAAAGTACCTCCGCACGATCTTGATGCGGAAAAATCAGTATTGGGCGCGTTACTGATTGACCCTTCATCACTCTCATCCGTGTTTGAGATATTGCATCAGCCACATTTTTATGCTGAAGAACATCAATTGATTTTTTCAGCTATGCTTTCTCTTTTTGAACGTCATCAACCAGTTGATATCCTGACTGTGAAAGCTGAACTGAAATTAAAAGGGTTTTTGAAAAAAGTAGGAGGCGCGGGCTATCTATCGGATTTGATCAACGCAGTGCCGACGTCTGCGTATGTGGAGCATTATGCGCGCATTGTCAAGGGTGGGTATATAAAAAGGACGCTTATCTCGCTCGGCTCTCGATTGGTTGAAAAATCTTTTGACGAAAAAGGCGATGTCAAGCGACTATTAGATGATGTTGAATCTGATATTTTTTCGCTCTCTCAAAGCTATCTGCATCAAGATTTTATTTCACTTAAAACTATACTTGCTGAGAGTTTTGCGCGGCTGGAAGAATTTTCCAAAAAGGGCGGGGGTATGCGCGGAGTACCGACTGGATATGGGGATCTTGATCATAAGCTTGCCGGTATGCAAAATTCAAACTTACTTATTCTTGCGGCTCGACCTGGCATCGGTAAAACAACTTTTTCACTCAACATTGCCCTGAACGTTGCCTTAAAGGCGAAAGTTCCTGTAGGTATTTTCTCGCTTGAAATGAGCAAAGAAGAGTTAGTAGATCGTCTGCTTGTGGGGCAGGCAGATATTGACGCGTGGCGGCTGAAAACTGGTAGGTTATCAGACGACGATTATACTCGTCTGACTGAGGCAATGGGCGAGCTTTCTGATGCTCCAATCTATATTGATGATACTCCGGGCTCATCAATCCTTGAGATGCGTACCAAAGCTCGCAAATTAAAAGTGGAAAAGGGAGTAGGGTTTCTCATCGTTGACTATCTTCAATTGGCAGATGCGGGAAGAAGAATTGAAAATCGCGTGCAAGAAGTGTCTTTTATATCTCAAAACTTAAAAAACATTGCGCGTGAACTAAAGATACCCGTTATGGCGCTTTCACAACTTTCTCGCGCCATAGAACACAGGGGAGAAAAAAAACCTCAACTTGCGGATCTGCGTGAATCAGGAAGTATTGAACAGGATGCAGATGTCGTCATGTTCTTGTATTATGAGAATGACTCAGAAGATCTGCTTGATCCCAACAAACGGCCGATAAAATTATATATTGCAAAACATCGAAATGGGGCACTAGGAGATCTTGATCTTATTTTCCGCGCAAATAGAGTTAAATTTTATGGAGTTGAAAAGGGTTGATTTTTACTTTGATTGATGTTGATATATGGTGAGGGTGTGTATTCCTTTTTGTATGCGTGTTCTGTATTTTTTCCATCCAGGAACATCATACATATACGATACAACAATGAAATCTTTTTTTATATTTTCTAGTATTTTCTTCAATGGTTCAATGACTCTATGACCTATATAAAGATAAAAAATGAGTGCTGATTGTTTCACTTCACGGTTGGCTAATTCATCATAATCAACCTCAAGCATATTGGTACGAATGATACGGATGTTTTTTTTATTTGGATGGAAAAGTCTTCGTATATACATAATGAGAATGAGCAGAGGATTTATCTCAATTGCAATAAAATGAGTATCATATTTTTTTTGATGAGCGCGACGTGCAGTCTCAAAAATCACCGTCCCTGTGCCTGCGCCGAGGTCAACTATGACATCGTGATGTTGGTTATTTAATAATGTTTTGACAATCATAGGCAGATCTTTTTTATTTGAAGGAAAAAAAGGAACGGGAGAGAGTGCGGGGAGTATAAAATATAAAAAAGAAAAGATAAAAAATAAAACAAAAAACATTCCTATGAAAAGGAAAAATAAATACATGGTATTATTTTACACTACTTATTCTTCGCATGTGCAGGGATCATCGCCACATGAGGGGCATTTTTCTGTCATATTTTTTTTCCTCCCTTCTGGTAGAATTATATAACATATGAAGGATAAACTAAAGCAGTTATCAGAAAAAAATAAAAGATTGATATACCGCTTTCAGATGAGATTGCAATCCCGCCAAGGCGGGACGGCATAACCCTCCGTACGTCCCGCCATGGCGGGACTACGATGGGTATAGTATATTTACAATTGATAATATAAATTTATGAACAAATCATTACTTAATATCAAAGTCATTGTCGGAAGTACTCGTGAAGGACGATTCAGTGATAAGGTGGCAGTATGGATCGCCGATGAGATAAAAAAACAAAAAGGAGTTAAGGTTGAAGTCCTTGATCTTCGTGAGTATGATATGCCTTTTTTTAACGAGTCAGTCAGTCCTTCTTACAAACAAAAACCCTACGAGAACGAGGCGGTGTCCGGTTTTACCAAAAAAATTAAAGAAGGAGATGCTTTCGTTATTGTTACGCCTGAATATAATCACGGCACATCGGGCGTACTCAAAAACGCACTGGATTGGGTCTATCAGGAATGGAACAATAAACCAGTTGCTTTCGCGAGTTATGGAAGCGTTGGAGGAGCGCGAGCAGTTGAACAACTGCGGCTTAATGTCATAGAGCTTCAGATGGTACCTATCAGAAACTCAGTGCACATTCCGGGCGATCAGTATTTTCCTGTTTTATTCGGACAAAAGGACTCCAAGGAGTTGTTTGTTTCCCTCATAAAACAATCAGACCCCATGATCACTCAGCTTCTGTGGTGGGCTCGCGTCTTGAAAAACGCTCGAGTGTAAAAATAGTTTATATGGAGAATCAAGAAATAACAACTTCTATCAAAGGCCCTATAGAGAAATGTATTTTTTTGCAGAGGCTTCGTAAAAATACAGTACTTCCTTTTCTTCTTATTGGTGGTGTTTTGTCTGGGGGCGAGACATCTGTGGTTCATACAATGGAATCTAAAAAAAACCATCAAGAGAGAGCGCTTTTGAAACTCATGCACGATCCAAAAATAAAAAGGCAAGATATTCGTCTTGCTGTAGATTTTATTCTTAAATCTCAAGGAGAAAAAGGAGAATCTGAATTACTTTCTCTTTTACAAAAACCAGAGACTAGTAGAGTAGTTCAAGAATCAATTGTTGCCTTTTTACGCGATCGCATGATAAAAAGGGTTAATAAAGGCGAGAAGACTATGATTGCAATCAAACACTCTCTTGATGTCTTGCAGAATAAAAAAACCTCACCCAATGGACTGGTCCGCGTCATGGAGATTGTGGGGTGTATATAATTTACAGGAAAGAGTAAGGAATGGTGATCAAAACGCTTTTGTCCGTCTACAACAAATCGCCGCAAACGAACAAGAGGAAAATTATGTGAGGGTTAATGCGAAAGAGTTTGTGGATGATTGGGAAGAATGGCAGAGGAGAAAGCAGGAAGAAGGTAATTAAAGCGTCGCGGGAGAGAGTCTAATTTATATAGTTTGGATTATTGTAAACTCCATAATAAATATCAGCGGTTACGACTATTTTCATCTACAATTTCTCCTTCTACAATTTTTTCTTTATCAAAATCAGGCAGATGCAATTTTCTCTTAGGCTCTTGGTTTTTAATCATCTTTCTCAAAAGATAAAAAAGTACGAGAGGCACAATGGATAAAAGTATCTTTCTGATTATGACAAATGGAATCATAAATCTTCTTTAATATTAATATAATAATTATAGTGATAAGCCATTTTTTAAGATTCATAGTTTGCTTTTACTCACTATGACTCTGAGTTTTTAGAATGGGTTATTGCCGTAGCTGACCTAAAATTTCTCCCAAGCGTTCTATCTCCTCTCCGTATCTCCCCCAGTTTCCCTCCCGTTGCGCGCGTATGGCCGCTTCATACGCCTGACGAGCCTGTTCAAAAAGAGCTTCTTTAGTCGTACTTTTCTCGTTGGTAGGTGAGTTAGCAGGAGTAGGTGTATCGGGTGTTTCGTCATTTGGTTTAGTTTGACCGTCCGCAGTGCCGAAGATCTTGGCAAGTCCCGCTTCCAGTGTCTCCTCCATGGCGATTTTGTTTTCGTAGGCAACAATCACGCGCTTGAGTTCTGGAATTTTTCCTGTCGCAGCCTTAAGATAAAGTGGCCGAACGTAGACCAAAGATTCTTCAATTGGAATGACCAGAAGTGAGCCCTGAATTACCTGTGAACCACCTTGATCCCAAAGAGAGATTTGCCTGCTGACTTCAGCATCCTGATTGATTCTCCCAATAATCTGTTTGGGCCCAAATACCAGCTTATCTTTGGGGAAGCGGTAAACGACCAGCTTGCCATATTCCTGTCCATCGTTTCTGGCAACCATCCAGGCAGAGAGGTTATCTTTAGCCCTGGGAGTGAATGGCAACATTAAAATAAACTCTTCTGTTTTTTCACCCGGGAGCTTCATGATCATGTGCCGCGGATTCATTGTTGGAGTTTCACCTTCTGTTTGCGCTTCGTTCCCTGAAGCAATAGCAGGGATTTCCCACTGATCTTCTTTGTTATAAAAAATCTGCGGGTCATCCATATGGTAAGTAGTATAAATTGCGGTTTGTAGCGTAAAGATAT
>CAYJVA010000063.1:0-5405 GCA_964373465.1 uncultured Gammaproteobacteria bacterium | reverse complement strand
TTATGGTGAGGCGTTTTGATATAGAAGTGTTACCTATGTATCTCAACTTGCGCATATATCACACTTGACAACGATCGTTCATTTGTGATATATATAAAATATATGAATGAAAAAGACAACAATAAGAAAAAAGATTTAAAAGAGAAAAAGCACAAGAAGATGGAGTCATTCAAAAGTCGTGAACTGCAACAGTTGATTTTCTCTGCCATAGGGATAAGCTTAGTTGTTGGTAGTTCAGTTGTGTTGACGCCTAATTTTCCTATTGTTGTCGGCATGATATATAAAATCATTGAAGAAGTGAAAAATCGGAAAGTATCTAAAACAAAAATAAAACAATCATTGAAAAGGTTGGCAAAGAGACAGTTGTTATCTATAGAAACACACGGTGGCGATGCGATGGTAAAGATTTTGGAAAAGGGAAAGACTGAAGTGTTCAGATATTCACTGAGGGAGCTTTTAGATCATAAGAAGAAAAACAAGAAATGGAATGGAAAATGGTTTTTAGTCATTTTTGACGTACCGGAAAAGGAGAGGAAAAAGCGCGATTATCTGAGAAGATTTTTATCCACAATCGGTTTTTTTCAATATCAAAAAAGCGTGTATGTGTATCCGTATGAATGCCAAAAAGAGATAGCTTTGGTAAAACGGATAGTTGAAGGAGGGAAATATATGCAATATATAGTGGCGGAAGAAATAGAAGATGAGGAAAAAATAAAACGGGCATTTTTTCTTTCATGATATATATCACTAATGAACGATCGTACAATAGTGATATATATGAGTTGGTAAGAGAAAAAGCTTTTATAATAAAAAAACGTAATATAGTTTTTGTGAGGAATTATGACTTAATTTTGTTTATTGATTTTCGGCATATTTTATGGTATATTTGTTTTCAATATGATAGAAACGATATCAAATAATGAAGAAGATATTTTATCTCGGGTGCAAGGTTTTTCAGCCAGAACAGAACGCTTTGATGATCTTCCTCCAGACTTGAAAAAAATTGCAATAAATAATGCAGTATATGCTCTTTCCATTCCTGATTCTGATTTATTGATAAGCGCTGCTGAAATTGATATGCATGCGATTGACAATCCTTTTGCTCGTTATGATAAAGAAGTAAGTGGATCGTTACTTGATAATCACCATAAATTACGTCTTCGTTTACTTGATACGGGACGTTCGTATGATGTGGTAGAACAAATCTCTCTGAGATATTTGAGAATATCTATAGCTTCTAGAAGAGTTCGAGAGGAATTAGTTCAAGCATTAGGACACAAGCCAGGATCAGTGGCAGAGGAATTAGCTGAAGCATTAGGAGGATACAGATACGAACCCGGATCTAAAAGAGATTATTTTCAAAGAGCAAATGATTTAACCTGGCAAGCAGTGAGAGAGTTTCAAAAATAAAAATTATTCAATTTGAAGTTGTATTGAAGGACTCATGGTTGATTTGAGGAAGAGTGAGTTGATTTTGTTTGTTGAGACTGCTTTGAGAAAGGCTTCGATGTTTTCTTTCAATTGTGCGTCTGTGAATGAAAGTTTTCCCACTGATTGATGAATGATAGGGAATTGTGCTTCGGTTTTATAGCCGATCATATCGGAAGAGAATTTCTTAAATGCTTGATCAGTCTTATCTGTGAGTGTGCCATTTTTAGGATTTGGCATCAAGCCTTTTGGTCCCAAAATACGGGCATATTTGACGAGTTTTGGCATGGTGGAGGGATGCGCAATCAGTACATCCCATTTAATGTCCCCTTTTTCAATAGCAGAAAGTATTGAGTCATCAATGAGTGCGACTCGTCGCTTTTTTCCAAATCCCGTATGAGGAAAGGTGATTTCTCCTTTTATATTTTGATCTTTGACATTAATATGAAGTTCTACGGTCTCATCAAATCTGGTGTATTTGATTTTTTTAATCAAAGTGATTGCTTCCGACAGTGTATATTTTTTATTTTTATCTATGTGCTTGATTGCGTTTTGATGGTTTTTTCCTTTTATTGTGGGTTGATTTTTCTTTTCTTTTGTTATTTTCTTGGTTTGTTTTGTTTCTTTTTTTTCCTTTTGTGTTTCTTGAGGAGAAGGGATAGTATTTTTCTCATCTGTTTCTTTTACTTTTCCCTCACGTTTTTTCTTTTGTTCACGACGGATTTTTGCTGATTCTTTTTGTTTTTCTTCCAATCCTTCAAGTCCAAGTGTTTTTGTGCGTATTTTCCCCATAATAAATAAAAAATAAAATATTAAAAATAAAAAATTTCAAAAGTTTTCTTCTAAATTGTGATTTCTATTCCCATTGATCGCGCGGTACCAGTCACGATTTTAGTCGCCCCATCAATATCTGTAGTATTAAGATCATTTATTTTTTCCCGTGCGATTTCCTCAACTTGCTTTTTAGTCATTTTCCCCGCGTTTTCCAAACCTGCTTTTCCAGAACCCTTGGCAAGCGCAATTTTTTTCTTGATCATCTCAGCAACAGGAGGAAGCTTGGTGATGAAGGTGAATGATCTATCTTCATATACGGTAATGACTGCGGGAATGATTTGTCCTTTCAGTTTTGCGGTCCGCGCGTTGTACTCTTTGATAAACTCCATAATAGGCACACCATGTTGACCAAGCGCCGGGCCAACAGGTGGCGCGGGAGTGGCGACCGCGGCAGGAAGATTCAGTTTAATGACTGTTTTTATTTTTTTTGCCATGGTTATTAGTTAAAAATCTAAAGTCAAAAGTCTAAAGTACTTTTAACTCCCGTCTCGCCTTCGTCTTGCCGAGGCGGATTTAATTTTTGACTTTTAATTATTATAGTTTTGCTACTTGTAAAAAATCAAGTTCTATAGGGGTCTCGCGCCCGAAAATTGATACGAGAACTTTGAGTTTTCCCTGTGATTCGTCAATTGATTCTATACTTCCTATAAAATCAGAAAATGGTCCGTCAGTGATCTTGACTGCTTCTCCGATTGAGAATTTGGCTTTGAATTTTGGCTCCTCTTGCTCTACGAATTTTTTAATCGCCTCGACTTCTTTTTCAGATATGGGGGTTGGTTTGGTTCCTGCTCCCACAAATCCAGTGATGCCTTGTGTGGTCCGTACTACAAGCCATGAATCATCATCAAAAACCATTTTTATCAAAAGATATCCGGGAAAGACTTTTTCTTTGACTGTTTTTTTCTTTCCCTTTTTGATGACTACTACATCTCGAAGTGGAATGACAATGTCAAATATCTTATTTTCATATCCAAGACTTTTGATCCGTTGTTCAAGTCCTTTTTTCGCTTTTGCTTCAAAACCTGATTGAGTATGCACGACATACCATTGTATGTTTTGTACCGCAGGCGAAGGCGTGGTTGATTGCTCTTGTTTTTGAGGATTGATTTGATCCATGTTTATAAATTAAAAATTAAAAGTCAAAAGTCAAAAATTAAGTGAACTATTTTATTTTTGTAACTAATTCCAGACCTTTGGCAAGGAAAACATCTATTATACCTAAATATATCGCAACAATCAAGGAAATAATAAAAACAGTTGCGGTCAGCTTAAACGTTGTCGCGCGAGTGGGAAAAGTTACCTTTTTGATTTCCTCTTGTACTCCAGTTAAAAAGTGAGGCGCTTTATTCATGATGAGTATTGTAGTGGACTATGAACAAAAATTCAACCACAAACTGAATGAAGTTTTCGGCCCCACATCTTCAAAAAACTACCTATATCACAAACTCTGCAGATAATGGAGGCATACTGACAGGATCAACTCTGACATGGTATCCCCACAGTTGCAAAAAACAAAAAAGGAACAGTGTCTTTTCAGGTGAAGGTAGAATAGTCTCTCTCACTCTCTCGTCGTTACTCCATAATATGCATCATAGATATAATTCTTTCCCTGCGACATCACTTCAAACAAATAATGAGTCTTTGGTTTCAAATGAGTGAGTTTGACTGTATGTTCTTTGGTATAGTTTTCTCCCCATATGTTAAAATATACTTCATGAGTACACGGAAGGAATTTATCACCGTATTAATTCTTCGCACGATAGGTAATTTTCTGATATTGTCTTCCTTATTTCTTATTGTAAAGACCTTTTATCAACCCATCACACAAGAGATCCGCTATTTTGTTGAACGGAAAATAAATAAACAATATATTGTCTCTAAGGCTCAAGATATAAAATCGCCAATCATTGTTGAAAAAACGCCTTCAAAGAATCTTTTTGCCAGTCTTTTACATATTCCACAAGTTGAGATCATGAGACCAGAAGATCCTTCGTTTAGTATTGTGATACCAAAGATAGGCGCCAACGCGCGCGTGTTGTCTAACATAGATGCATCAGATGAAAAAGCTTATTTGGCCGCGCTTAAAAATGGCGTTGCGCATACGTTAGGGACTGCGTTCCCTGGCGAAGGTGGACATATTTTTCTCTTTGCCCATTCCACTGATTATTTTTGGAATGTGGGTACGTACAATGCGGTTTTCTACTTGATAGACAAACTTGAAGTGGGTGATGAGATCAATCTTTTTTATCACAATCAACGAGTCGTATATCACGTCATCGGCAAGAGAATTGTTGAACCTTCGCAAGTTGAATATCTGACGAGGAAAACCAATAAAGAATTTCTTACCCTTCAGACTTGTTGGCCCGCAGGCACGACTCTTCGTCGATTGCTTGTTTTTGCAGAACGAATAGCGGAATAAAAAAGTTAAAAGTTAAAAGTTAAAAATTAAAAGTCCACTGACTATAGACTTTAGACTTTTGACTTTAGACTTTTGACTATCGTATCCCCACAGCATACATATCTGGATAATTATTCATTTCAGGATTCAAATTAGCAAGAATCAAAATCCTTCCATCAGGGGTGATGGCAAAAAAAGAGCTTTCATGTGGGCCTGAATATACTGTTTGTTTGTTTTGACCGTCATAATCAACCACAGTAATTGTTTTTCCTTCATTTATCACGATATGCTGTGAATCAGGATACCACAAAATAGAGTCAAAAGTCAAAAGTCCAAAGTTAAAAGTACTGAGGTTCATTTCAAAGTTTTTGTCTTCTTTTTTATCATATATATAGAGATGGTTTTTTTGAAGCGTTCGGTTTTCAGGTGTTTGATTAGTACCAATAAGTCGGGGAATGATGAGAGGAGGAAGAATTGCATGTTCCTTTGCTTGGTAAAGGATCTTTGAATCGTCTGGAGAAAAGCTTATGATATTCATTGATGCTGATGCAATCTGTGGGAATGGGTCACGAACAATCGCAAGTATTTTCTTCTTTTTTTCTTCAGCTTGTTCATTCCATGATTGTTCTATAGTATTTTTTGATCGGGTGATATCAAATGGTTCAAAAGTTTGTTCTGTTGTGGAAAGAATATATGATGCCCTATATGTGTTTTGTGTTGGTCTCTCATTGATATCAAAAAACGA
>CAYJVA010000062.1:0-5573 GCA_964373465.1 uncultured Gammaproteobacteria bacterium | reverse complement strand
CAACCGTAATATCCACATCTACCTGATTGCGGTTTGCGGGGTTTCGATCGGATGGACTTGTGTTTTCAGGATGATAAGACATACTCACAGACCGCTTAAAGATTGCATCTGGTGAAATGCCAACTGAGAATTGAGAACCATTACAATTATTGGTAGAATAAGGTTCTGTTGAAGCAGTTCCATCTACATTAATAGGACCATAACAGTTAACGTTCGTATTAGGATATAGTGGTATTGGTTGGATAAATAAGCTCCAATCATCTTCTTTTTTATTTCGTAATACTTCTCTCAATTCTTCTGCATAGTGAGTAGCAAGTATCTTGTGCGCGCCGATTTTGGAGTTTTGTATTGAATTGACTGATAGATATGCAAGCGTGATAAAGATAAAAGACATAAGGGAGGTAAAAATGAGGACTTCAATAAGGGTAAATCCTGCGTTTTTCATTGTATAGTAATTGTGCCAGAACGAGAAACTTGGACGGTTTTAGTTATGTTAGTAACCACATTTTTAAGGGTTATACTAAATCCTCCATTTGCATCAAGTGGCGCATAGTCCGGCGAAGGAACATTAGCTTTTATTCCAGAACCAAATGCTAGAAAATCAAAAGATCCTATTGAATAGGTAGTATTATCATTGATAGCACTGAAAATAATCATAGCATCGTTGTAAAAGTTAGTATCTGTGCCCGTCAAAGGAAGAATGCATACAGGATTACTAGTTCCTGCGCCACCAAGTCTGTATAGAGAGGTTGATCTCGTTACTTCAATTCTAAAATCTCCTTTCCAAACACCGCAACCTCCTGCACTCGGAGGTTTATACCCTACTATTGCATTTTTTTTTAACGTCTCCACATTCTCAATAAACTTCTTTACTGCTTGATCAAGTTTTCTTTGTTCATTAAAATAGTTATACCCGGCAACAGATGCGCCTGAAAAAACAACGATAATAATGGTAGTAATAAGAATTTCAATCAAGGTAAACCCATATGATTTTTCCTCCATAGTAAGTAAACTGTATATAAATTATTTCTGTCCATACGGACCAACACAATATGTGCAATTAATTGATCCTCCTCCACACTGATTTCCCAAACCTCCGCATATAGTGGTAACACTTTCCAACCCAGCACCTAATGTATAGTCTGACGCAGAGATAACCGCTTTATAACTTCGTGCTGGACATCGTGGATCTTTGGGAATAGATTGTAAATATATATTAGTGATCAAACCCACCACATTCGTCAAGCCTCCAGTAGAACTACAATCAACCGTCAATGTGGTTGGATAACTACTATTATCACTTCTCCATTGTTCAAACGCCGCTCTGATCTGCTCCAGATCAGCCCGTCTTCGCGAATCTCGGGCACTCCTTTGCACTGCTGTGTAACTCGTAAACATAAACATCACCAAAGAAGCCAATATGGCAATCACAATGATCATCTCAAGAAGTGTAAATCCTTTCGGTTTGGTATTCATAATTTGAATTGTATCTTTACATAGTATGTCAATATGTTGAACTATTTGTCAACAGGTATTTTCTTCATTTCAAATAAAATATGATCTATAGCTATCTGAACATTTACATTGTTTTTAAGCATAAAATTTCTTGTTTTTAAAATTTCCTTCAGTATTTTTGGTAAAACATATATAAGAAAAATGTTGCTTTTTTGAGGTTTTTTCATAGTTTCATGTAGTGTCGTTAAAAACATATCACATAATCTGACTGCCTTCTCACGATCAGTTACTGTATACCGTACAAACAATTGAGAAAGTGATTGAGTAAAAAGAGTATCTTCTTCGGACAAAGCAACTTTTAACTTTTGAGTAATTTTTAACTTTTTCCCGCTGAACGAGATCCCCGCATACGGGGTCGTTTGCGACCCGCTTTGCGGGACATTTTTAATTTTTAATTTTTTAATGGTACATCGAGATATTACCGTCGGTAGTAGAGAGCCTATTGAAGAAACAATTACTATAAAATAGGCATTTTCTCCTTTTTCCTCAAGCGTTTTTAAAAAAGCATTCTGCGTCTCTTTTCGTGCAGTTTCAAAATCATGGATGATAAAAAGATATTTCATTGAAGTAGCTCGCACCAAATACGATTGAATTTCTCTCACCTGTTCTATGCTTATTACAGTAGTATTTTTTTTATAGTGAAAAATAGAAGAGGGGATTATAGCGTGTTTTTTTACAAAATCAGTAATATAAGTATGTATCTGTCTTTGATTATCTGATACTAATAGAATCGGCATCATACGTTTTTCATTTTTATTTGTACTTTTAACTTTTAATTTTTGACTTTTAACTTTTATTTTAATTGCATTTTACCAAAAAATTATTTATAGTGAATGATATGGCAATACCTATTAAAGAATTTCTTAATTTGCTTGTTTTTCAGAAAGCGCTCTCCCAAAGCGAAGCAGATCAATATGAAGTTGAGTCTCTTCAAAAAAATATCCCTATTGATGAATATATACTTAAGTATTCAAAGATAAAAAAAGAGGAAGTACTCAAGGCAAAAGCTAAAATTTTGCAAGTTCCCTGGGTAGATGTCAATTTCATTCCTATCACTCCGCAAGCGCTTTATTTTGTCCCCGAGTCAATCGCACGTAATTATATCGTCATCCCCTATGAGCTGAACCAAAAGGAAGGTAGTCTTAGGGTAGCCATGGCAGACCCGCTTAATCTTCAAATTATTGAATTTTTAGAAAAGAAAACCAACAAAAAAATTATACCCGTATTTGCCATTGCAGAGGATATCAAAAAAGCTATAGATGTTTTTTATAATCAAGCGCTTTCGCCTGATGTCACAGCCGCTCTCAAAGACATAGCGCCTGAAGGAAAAATATCATCTACTGGAAAAAATCTTGCAGAAATTATATATGAAGCTCCTATCGCAAAGATTGTGGTATCAATACTTGAGTTTGCAATCGGCGCGCGTGCGTCGGACATTCACATAGAACCTGAAGAATTAAAAACACGGGTGCGATATCGTATTGACGGCATATTGCATGAAAAACTGATACTTCCTAAGCAAATCCACGAATCTCTTGTCTCGCGCATAAAAATCATGTCTGGATTAAAAATTGATGAAAAACGAATTCCGCAAGACGGCAGATTTAACTTCAAGACAGGAAATGAAAATGTTGATCTTCGTGTCTCAACGCTCCCTACTGTTCATGGAGAAAAAATAGTGATGAGACTTTTGAAAAAAACTGGAGGAATTCCAACTCTTTTTGATCTTGGTTTGAGAGGCCCTCAACTGAAAATACTTGATGAAGCTATTGCAAAACCATATGGAATCATTTTAGTCACAGGCCCCACAGGATCTGGTAAAACAACTACACTCTACTCAGTATTATCTAAATTAAACAGTCAAAAAGTAAATATCGTCACTATTGAAGATCCTGTTGAGTATCAACTCATTGGCGTCAACCAAGTACAAATTAATCCTCATGCAGGACTTACTTTCGCATCAGCCCTCCGTTCTTTTCTTCGTCAAGATCCCAATATCATTCTCGTCGGTGAGATCAGAGACACGGAGACTGCGCAACTTGCTATACAAGCTGCTTTAACCGGTCATTTGGTTTTTTCAACCCTCCACACCAACGATTCTCCGACCGCAATCCCACGATTGATTGATTTGGGAGGAGAACCATTTCTTATTGCGTCAGTTTTAGATGTCGCTCTCGCGCAGCGAATATGTCGCAAAATATGTGTACATTGTAAAATAGCATATACCCCTCTCCCTGAAGTAATACAGAGTATAAAGCAGGTATTAGTGACGTATTTTCCTATTTCACTGGAAGACTCACTACAATTATATAAAGGAAGAGGATGTCCTGAGTGTAATGATACGGGGTATTATGGGCGAATCGGTATATTTGAAGTTTTGAAAATAACCCCCACTATTACTCAATTAATACTGAAGCAAACAGCAGTAAGGGAGATTGAAAAAGCCGCCCAAAAAGAAGGATTTATGACTATGAAACAAGACGGATTCATAAAAACTCTTGAAGGTATCACTACTATTGAAGAAGTCCTGAGAGTCGCAGAAACATAAAATAAGAGGCTATTTGACTTTTTAATTTTTATATTTTATAGTGAAAATATGGACATAGTTGAATTATTAAAATATACTATTGAGAGAAAAGCATCAGATCTTCATATCGTACCACTTTATTATCCTGCAATACGAGTAAATGGGGAGTTGATTCAGCTCAAAACATTGAATATTTTAACCCCAGACCAAACACAAAAATTACTTTTAAGCATATTACATGAAGACCAAAAAGAAAATCTGATGATCAATAAAGAACTTGATGTCAGCTACAGCATTGAAGATTACCGCTTTCGGGTCAATATCTATTTTAGCAAAGGAGCCATGTGTGGTTCTTTTCGGGTTATACCTCGTAAAATCAAAACCATTGAAGAACTTGAACTACCCAGTCTTCTCCATCAATTCACCGATATAAAGCAAGCATTCATTTTAGTAACCGGACCAACAGGAGAGGGTAAATCAACGACATTGGCGGCAATCATCAATGAAATTAATCAAAAATATTCCAACCATATACTCACTATTGAAGATCCTATTGAATATGTATATCCAGAATCCAAATCAATTATCTCGCAAAGAGAGATAGGTTATGACACCCATGCATGGGCAATAGCATTACGATCGGCCTTACGAGAAGATCCAGACACCGTACTCATCGGTGAAATGAGAGATTATGAGACTATTCAAACAGCATTAACTATAGCCGAGACAGGACATCTTGTTTTTTCAACTATTCATACTAATTCAGCATCACAAACAATTGATCGTATTATTGATGTATTCCCTTCTCATCAACAAAATCAAATCAGAATACAATTATCCCTCGTATTAAAAGCAATCGTATCTCAACGATTAATACCTACTATCACCAATGAAAAAAGAATTCCTGCATGCGAAATATTGATAAATAATTCTGCGATCGCATCAATTATACGAGATGGCAAAACGCATCTGATTGACAATGTAATACAAACATCATCAAGCGAAGGTATGATACTTTTGGAGACATATCTTTATAATCTCTACACACAAGGTAAAATCAGTAAAGAAACAGCGCTTACTTATGCAATTCGTCCTAAGGAGATGACAAAAATGATCAAATAGACTCTCAATCATACATGAAATACTCATACAAAGTACTACAGAATAATACTATAAAAAAGGGGCATATACAGGCATCTTCAACTGAGGAAGTCATTAATTTTCTTCACTCGCAAAAATTAGTGATCATTGATATTTATATACAAAACGATAGACTCATTCAACTTATGCAATCAATATTGTATCACATATCGTTCAACGATATAGTGACCCTCACTCGTCAACTCGCCATCATGCTCAACGCAGGATTAACACTCATCAATGCGCTTGATATTCTCAAAAAGCAAATTAATGATAAACCTGCGCTTCTCAAAATTATCAAGCAAATAGACGACGATATACACGGAGGTATTAATTTCTCCACTGCGCTTAAAAAACAGAGCCAACACTTCGGATCACTCTATATCGCACT
>CAYJVA010000061.1:4449-5610 GCA_964373465.1 uncultured Gammaproteobacteria bacterium | reverse complement strand
TATCAACAACAAAGGATATGTGAGCTCTTCCAGAATTTAGTTTTTTATTGGATTTTATAAAATTTTCTAATTCAATGTGACCACTTGGATATTTCGCATCTTTATCAGCTTGATAACCATAAATAATTTCAGTTTTTTCTTCTGGTTTTGGTAATTGTATGGGAGGAATTGGTTCTGGTTGTACTTGAGGAGGATTGATTTTTGATAATTCTTGTTCTGGCGTTTTAACTCGGGGTTTAATGGTTTGTTCTTTTTCTACTTTTATTTGTTGAGGTTTGACTGTAGAGTCTTCACAATCCAAACATTTTTTTACTATTCGGTGAATTTCATTTACTTTTGGTTCCATTGTTTGTGTTGATCCGTCAAGTCGATGGAGAAGTTGTCCATGTACTTCAGATTCTGTTTTTAATGCATTTACTGTATCTTGTGTTTCAGTATTTTGTGTTTTAATAGTTTCAATACCTGTAATGACTTTTTGATCTTGAGTTGAAGTTAAAGCATCTAATCTTGTGTTAATCTGCTCAATATCCCTTTTTGTCGCTGGTTTATCCATTTCTTTTTTTCCACACCCTATTTGATCGCATCCCATCCAAAAAGTAGTGAGGGTAAGAAGAGTAAGAGCTTGAACTCTTTTTGTGTTAAAATATTCTCTTGTTTTTTGTGGTAAGTAAGTGAGATTTTCTTTTATGCTCATAACGTTAGTTTATTTGATTAAAACAATGTTTAAATATACCGATAGTATACCATAAAAAACTTATAGCGCAACTTTTCTTTTCAAATACACTCCTGTGGATAACAATAATATTTCCACTGAGAAAAATACTATGCCCATCTCGGGACCTGCTGAGGGGACTTGTGCGACACCTATTACTTGTTTTTCAATGCAGAGCTGAGTAGTGTCATCATCTATGGCATTTCCTGATTCAGCTGTAGCTTTGTTGATAATACAGAGTAGTCCTTTATCTTGGGGAAGCAGGTTTTGCGGTATGACGCGCATTTTTAAGGTATATGTTTTTTCCTCATTGACTGTAAAGTTTCCAGCAGAAAGAGAGATGATCCGTGATGACGTGTCGTAATTTCCCGGCCCTTCAATAGGTTCAAGATAGCTTGGGATAAAGTCCTTGACAGTAACGTTTGAAAGAGTAGTATTGGAGGTATTTC
>CAYJVA010000061.1:0-4439 GCA_964373465.1 uncultured Gammaproteobacteria bacterium | reverse complement strand
CATCATACGTTCCTGGTCCCTCAAGAGGATCAAGCGGTGGGGGTAGAATATCTTGTATAATAATTGTGTCTAATTTTTTATCAGTTGCATTTCTCACCTTCAACTGAAACGATACTTCATCGCCGGGTACGAATTTGTGATCTGCAGTGCCAA
Source organism: uncultured Gammaproteobacteria bacterium (assembly GCA_964373465.1). GTDB lineage: Bacteria > Patescibacteriota > Microgenomatia > UBA1406 > HO2-37-13b > DATDVH01. The sequence continues at coordinate 4,286 of CAYJVA010000061.1, read as the reverse complement.
GATTGTCTACATATGAGAGGGTTCCGCCCTTTGTCTGACTTGCAGGAATGCCGACCATTTTATCAATGATAAGCGTTGGAGCAGATACTTGAGTGGTATATTGGGCAAAGGAAGAAGGAATATATATAAAAGATAAAAAATAAAATATCATCGCAAAGCGAGATGTCACCGCAAAGCGGGTCGCAAACGACCCCGTATGCGGGGATGCCGTTGGCGGCACCGTACGCGGCATAAAAAACCAAAAAAATAGATACAAAAAATCTCGCTTTATTTTCATTATCGTATTATACTATAAGTATAATTGATTTGCAACTATGGGTTTGTTCACTATTTTAATATGGGTTATTCCAAGAAAGTCAAGTTTTTATACCCAAAAATATTCTCATAGTAATAAAAAGAAAAGTATGATATACTTCATACATAATGAATGCACATAGTGAATCAAGTCCAATACATTATTTACCAACAGACAATTGTGTAGGGAATGGACGGCGTAAAGAAAGTTTACCGAACAATCCTGTTGAAAAAACGCCAGAAATAAAAGCACTTGAAGCATTCAGAAATGAAGAGGCAATGAATTTCGTTGAAGAGAGTTTACTCAAGAAGACTGCTCTTTTTTTCCCCAACCATGTTCATGAAGCGAGAGATATGGTACAAAACATCTTTGATCTCGTATCTATTAAGGCGCGTATGAGTAACATAATAGATAATGGTAATTTAAAAGATAATTTCACAAATATTCATAATGAAATACTTTTATCTAATAGTTGGTTTCCGCAGGCATATGATTTGTATAGAAAAGAACGCGCACATAAAGATTTTGTGCTTATAGAACCATATATGAAAAAGGGTAAAGGGAAAGTCCTTGATTTTGGATCTGGAATGGGGCATCTGAGTGCAGAATTAAGTGAAGAAGGATATGTAGTAACATCAGCTGATGTGATAGATTATACAATAAATAAGGACTTAAAAGAAGATGTAAAGAAGGCGTTTAAAAAAATGTCTTCACCGACTGATATTGATTTTTCAGGTGAACATTTTGATACGATTATTATATGGCAGGTTTTACATCATATAAATGAAGGAGATTTATTTACAATTCTGAGTAAGCTTTCCGAAATCGGAGACAGATTGATTATTAATGAAGATATATATGGTAGTGGAGAAAAGGTTCAAGGTTTTGCTCAATCAATAAGTGAACAAAAGGAACTTGCGAGATATACGACATTGCCAGAAAAAGATCAAGTAGCAATTCTTAGAATAATAGATAAAATAGCAAATGATGTGCTCGGACTATCTGAAGATGAAATGAATATACCTCTTCGGTTTAAACCCGTTGATCAATGGGAAAGTATAGTTTCTGACGCAGGGTTCGATATAGTAAACATATGGTCTGTTGGCATAAAAGAATATAAGTGGCATCCTGATCCACAAATCCTCGTTATTGCAGATAGCAAAAAAAATAAAAGTTAAGATGAACTATTCTCAAGCGGATTCTTTTTCATATACTCAAAAATTAAACTTCTTATGAACTTTGATTTGGTAACGCCTTGTTCTTTACTTATTTTCTCAAGATAATGAAGAAGTTTTGGCGTGATAAAAAAATTAAATCGTTTGTCTTTTCGTTCGCGCGCGTCTTTCAACGTTTCTTTTAATACTTTTTTAATGGTGTGTTCGGTATAACTGCGGACAATAAGTTTTTCTTCTTGTGCCCCCATAAGAAAATGAGGTAAATTATTTTTGTAATAGAGTACAATGGTTGGTTTATTAAAATCTAAAGATTTTTGAATCACAAAACCAATAGATAAACTATGGACAGAACATTCAAAAATACAGATGTCTGCTTCGTGAAGCGCTTGCATGCTTCTCTTATACAATTGTATATAGGCGTTTCGTCCTTCTTTTTCCAATTTATCGTAAAAAGCGGTTCGACGAGATGTGATAACTTCATCATCAAGTTGTGTGTATCCTAGTTCTTCAATGGTATGATATATCTTCTCGTAGTATTCTCTGAATTCTTTTTGTCCACGCATGGATGCTGTAAAAAAGACTTTCATATTCGTAAAAAAGTATACACCTCTCTTTTCATTTTGCAAGCGGTATTTATATTTGTTACAATGGGTGAGTTTGATTGAATGTGCCGATGGAGCTTAAGTGGTAGAGCACCTTCTTGGCCTGCCCGCCAAAAGTGCATGCCTGGATAGCTTAGTGGTAAAGCACACCCTTGGTAAGGGTGAGACCGTGGGTTCAATCCCCACTCCAGGCTCAATAGGACTGTTGTTCTATCATCTATGATTTATTAACTCTGAAGCTAATTTAAAACCCTTTCTTTTATAAAATTTATCAAAACTGAAAATCGCATCAGCTTTATATTCTTCTGCAATGGATAGGATGATACAATCAAACAATGTATTTTTCTTGCTTGTTGTGGGACTGAAGTGTTTCAGTGCGTTTTTTAAGACTTTTTGATCAACTTCTCCAACTTGAACATTTGGATCAGTAAAAACTATTGCGGTATCATAAGCGCTTGCTGTGCTATTCAAGACTCGTTGAATATACGCGTTAGATTCTGCAATCGCAGTAGCAGGATAGATAATGTGAGCATCCATATTCACTAAAAACTTTGAAATAATTTCTGCTACGTGGTGATGTTTATCATTTTTATCTGCTTGCGCAATAATTGCGTCTGCATCAACGATAACTTTAGGTGAATTATTCATCTTTATTCCATTTTTTACCCCATAAATAATCATCCATTCTTTCGGAGCCGTCTTTTGGGCCTTGAAGATTATACTTTTTACCTATTTCAGCTATCTTTAGTAAAGCTTGAGCAGATGCAGTTCCTTGATGTTGAATTGTAGTAATGCCTTTTTCCAAAGCAAGACGCATGATTGCCGCTTTGCTTTTTTTTTGAGTTTTTGCGGTATGTACTATTTTTTCTTCAAGATGTTCTGGGATGTAGAGATACGTTTTTAGCATGATGAAATTATAATATATCGTACAACATGTTGTCAATAGTTATTTTGGCGACTCAGATGTTTTTGACATGATGTGATATCCAACAATCCCTGCGGAGACGATGACATTTAAAGATTTGTTTATTCCATACATGGGGATTTCAACTATCCCGTCACAACAGTGTAATATCTCTTGTGATATTCCAGTAGTTTCATTTCCGACAATCAACGCAAGAGGAAGTTTATATTCGACTGTGTGGTAGGGAAGAGCATTTGCATGTTGTTCAACAGCAACGATTGAAATCTTTTTTTCTAATTTTTTATATTTTATTTTTAGTTTTTCAATTACTTCTAATGTGGTATGAGCATATTCCCATGGAACGATTTTATAGGTGCCGATAGAGGCTTTTTTGATTTTGTGGTTTGGGGGTGTCTCAGTCGCGCCACAGAGGTATATTTTTTCCATGACAAGCGCATCTGCCAGACGAAACAGTCCGCCGATATTATAAGTATCATAGACATTGTCAAGGATGAGGGAGAGGGAATGACGTTTCAGTTGAGGCGGTGGAAGATCATTTTCTAATTGTCTCAGTTGTTGAGCGTTGAGTTTCATGGTAAATTAAAAGTCTAAAGTCAAAAATTAAAAGTCACTTTGAAAATAAAAATTAAGCATTTGATTTCCTCTTTACCGTTGTATTTTTCATTTTTAATTTTAGTGATAAAGTCCAACTGATGAGCCAACCAAGTAATGAACCAACAATAACATCGGTGACATAATGATATCCAAGATATATTCGTGAAAACGCAATGAGAACGGCGATACTATAAAAGTATTTTCTTCTTTTTTTGTTAAAAGCTGACAGGATTGTGGCAACAGAAAAAGAAATCGTCGCATGACCTGATGGAAACGAATAATCTTTAGAGTAATTGGTTGTAATTGGTTGTAATTGGTTGTAATTGGCAGAAAACGGACGAGGACGTTTGGTTAGATTTTTTATGATGGTTACTGATAAAAAAGCAATGATAAGTGACGCGAGAAAATAGATGATGAATGTTTTCTGTTTTTTTTCTTCAAAAAATATTAGATAGAGAAAGATACTAAACCAAATCATGATATATACGCCCTGTGCTGAAAAAAAGCTAAAAAGGAGTTCAAGAATCAATGGGTGAGGAGACTGGATGAAAAAAAAAGTCAAAAAACGATCAAAAGTAATAAGCGATTGCCATAGAAAATCAGATGGAGCAAGTTCTAATGTATTCATACCATTTTATTGTATACCGCTTTCAGATGAAATCCGATTTAATCGGATTGAAATTGCAACAATTCGT
>CAYJVA010000060.1:3669-5634 GCA_964373465.1 uncultured Gammaproteobacteria bacterium | reverse complement strand
TTCTTTTTTTCTTCAGCTTGTTCATTCCATGATTGTTCTATAGTATTTTTTGATTGTGTGATATCAAATGGTTCAAGAGTTTGTTCTGTTGTGGAGAGAAGATATGATGCCCTATACGTGTTTTGTGTTGGTCTCTCATTGACATCAAAAAACGATACGATGATTTGCTTGCTGTCGGGAGAGAATAACACATCGGCAGTTTTGAAATTAAGCGAACGTGGAAAAGCAGATTTAAGCGTCAATAATTTGAGAGGATTGAAAATGGAAATGGTTTTTTTGGATGTATCAAGAAGGTATATCCCATCTTTTTTTGTATCATCCAAGGATGAAAAGATGATCACGTATGAATCTTTTTCTGAAAAAACCGCTTTTTGGATACCAAGAGACGTCAGAGGAGACAGTGAGGGATTTTGTGGAAAAAGAAGGGCTTCAACCTTAAAAACAACTTCGCCTTTTATTTTTATTTGTTTTGACCATGAAGAGTAGCCTGTCTTTTTAATTTCAATAAAATAGGTGCCAGGGGTAAGTGCGACTGTGCTATTGGTGGCTCCCTTGAGCACATTGTTAATATATATTTTTGCTCCATCAGGGTAGGATGAGGCAACTATTATTCCTGTTGAGGTAATATTTTTTTGTGAAAAATTGATTCGATATCCACGAGCATACATGATAAGCCCGATAAGTAGAATGAAAAAAAAGATAAGACTAAAAAGCGTTAGTAGAATTTTTTTCATAAAAATCTTTTTGTCATATTTTCTGATACTTTCCAATATATTAACATTGTATACTGATATATTCTTTTTCTCTCCATCGATGAATTCTTGATAAAGCATAGTATACTATTTATCATATGAGATTGCGAGCCAAAATAGCTATTGATCTAGGGACTGCAAATACTGTGATCTATGTGGCAGGAGAGGGGATTGTACTGAATGAGCCCACAGTCGTGGCGTATTCACTCCAAGATAAACGTATTGTGAGCGTGGGGCACGAGGCAAAAGAAATGGTGGGGAGGACTCCAGGAAGTATTGTCGCATTGTATCCGTTGAGAGATGGTGTGATAGCAGACTATACTATGACTGAAGCTTTAATCGCGTATTTTTTAAAAAAAGCTCTCAGGTCGTATGTGTTCAGTCTCAAGCTCATGATAACAGTCCCTGGTGGAGCGACACAAGTGGAAAAGCGCGCAGTTGTATCAGCCTGTAAGAGTGCGGGCGCAGGCGAAATATACTTAATGAGTGAGCCACTAGCCGCTGCGGTAGGAGCCAAAATCCCCATAGCGCAGCCTTCGGGGCATATGATCATCAACCTTGGAGGCGGTACGACAGAGATTGCAGTTATATCGTTGGGACAGTTAGTCGTATATAAGAGCGTTCGTACCGCGGGGCGAAAAATTGACGAATCGATTATGTTGCATCTTAAAAAACATCATAATTTGATTATTGGAGAGCGCACGGCAGAAGATATTAAAATGAAAATAGGAGTTGCATATCTTTCAGATGAAGAGCGTGGTGAAGGGGTCTTGGAGATTAAAGGACGAGATTTTCAATCCGGATTGCCCAAAGTCATTGAGATTCCCCAGAAGGTTATATCTGAGTCAATGCAAAAACCACTCAAAATAATTCTTGAAGGGGTCAAAGAAGTTCTTTCTCGTACACCGCCAGAGCTTTCAGCTGATATCGTTGATCGGGGTATAGTACTCACAGGCGGGACCGCACTTCTCAAATCTATTGATAAATATTTCGCCTATAATATCAATGTGATTTCTTTTATCGCGGAGGATCCTTTGCTCTGTGTGGTACGGGGAATAGGTATGGCCATAGAAAATCTAGAAAACTATAGAGACGCTATAAGATAAATAAAATATACAATATAAAAAATTAAAAATAAAAAATTAAGATATAGTAAATATGTATGGTTTCTTTAAATAGAGTGATTTTTAGTAGTCTGTATACGCTAAGCCTC
>CAYJVA010000060.1:0-3659 GCA_964373465.1 uncultured Gammaproteobacteria bacterium | reverse complement strand
AGAAATAAAAAGAAGGTCTTTGTTATTGGGTGGAGTGGAGAAATTTCTAATATAGTAAATATAGGTATTCATTCCAAATGAGAGATTTATAGAAGTATATATAAGATACGTATCTCTATAAAATACTTATAATAAGTAAATTGTTTATGATATTTATAATAACTAATTATTTTAGTAAAATACAGTATTACACTTTTATATCTATTTATTTTAATGTATAAAAAAATATAACAAAAATGATCTTTCAGCATTTTAAAATATAATTTATTTAAACCTGTAGTTTATTACTTTTTATTATGAAAAATGAAATTTTTGATATTCCTATTGAAGCAATCTCTATATCAACTATCCGAGAGAAAATTAAAAAGTTCCTTTTTCAATTAAATGGAACAGGTGATTTTATCCATATCGTCTCTCTCAATACGGAAAATATAGTTATTGCTGAGAACGATGACAAGTTTAATCAGGTTCTTGCGACAGCACAAATCAAAATCATTGATAGTGTAGGGGTTGCTCTGGCAGGCCGATTGCTTGGAGTGAATGTGGGAAAGCGTATCACGGGTGTTGATCTGATGGAGAATTTATTTGCCTTTGCATCGCGTGAACGCTTGAGAATAGTCCTTATTGGTGGAAAGTATAAAGTAGCAGAGAGAGTGGCTCAGTGTCAAAAAGAAAAATATCCTCATCTTGATTGTACAGGGATTGAGGGAATTGTTGATGTGCAAAAACCAGCAAAAAAAGAGGAAGATAATATTCGCGCTATAGTGCTTGATAAGAAGCCAAATCTATTATTTGTGGCGTTTGGTTCGCCGTTTCAGGAGTTTTGGATTGATCGTCATCGTGATCTTTTCCACGGTATGGTGTGTATGGGTGTGGGGGGAGCTTTTGATTATCTCTCGGGAAGTGTCCCTCGAGCGCCTCGTCTCGTGCGAGGTATTGGTGGAGAATGGATTTTTCGTCTTTGTGTTCAGCCGTGGAGAATCAAAAGACAGCTTCGTCTTTTATCCTTTCTTATTCTTGTCATAAAGCGGTATTTTTTACTGCTTTTCAAAAAGAATTCTTCATGAGACAATGGGAGCATATATGGAAAAAGCAGTGATAGATGTACTGACTTATTTTAAGTTTTTTTCCTATGCTCCCTCATTTGAAGAGATATATACTTTTCTTCCTATTAAAACTACGAAACAAGAATTACGTCGTTTACTTGATTTGATGGTTCAAAGCGAGCGTTTGATAAAAAAAAGGGTTTCTACTTCTCATATTTTTGACTTGAGACTTTTGACTTTTAACTGTCTTCTATATACCCTCCCTCCCCATGGTATATTTTTTGATAAACGGGTTGATCGAGCGCGTATATCAAGAAAAAAAATTGATAAAGCCATGTCATGTGTCCAGCTTCTTGCGCGTATTCCCTCCATACAGCTGATTGGTTTATCTGGAGGAGTTGCCATGATGAACGCACAATATCAAGATGATATTGATTTTTTTGTCATCACATCATCTGGTCGTCTTTGGACCACGCGAATATATATCCTTGGTGGCGCTGAGTTGTGCGGAGTGAGAAGAAAAAGAACATCGCGTCGGGTGAAAGATTCGTTTTGTTTCAACCTTTTTTTTGAAGAGACTGATCTGTCAGTACCAAAAGAAAAGCACAATCTGTATGTGGCGCATGAGATAGTCCAGATGAAGCCAATAGTCATGAAAAAGGGAGTATACAATCGTTTTTTAATGGCAAATCAATGGGTGTTGCGATTTTTTCCCAATAAACAATTCTTCGGCTCTGCTCAGGATTTTCAGTATACAAATAGATCAAATGAATATAAAAAAAATACAAACTATATAGGCAATGCAGTTGAGTTTTTGTGTAAAAAAATTCAACTTATTATCATGGATCGTCATAGAACAACTGAGCGTATTTCCGATACTCAGCTCTGGTTTTTCCCCCGCGATTTTGAAAAGAAACTGCGTAAAAGTCATTATAAAATATAAACTTCATTGAAATCATGCTGTAACATCAAACTAAAATGGATAGTAATCTATTTAAGAGGAGGTGATTACCCGTGACTTATCTTACGCTCTCAATCGTTGTCATACTGAGTTTACTGTCCGATAGCAAAATACCACTTGCATTTCATCTTATTTTTTTCTAAATTTATTTAAGCGGTTTTTTGAATTTCTTAATACTATACCGCTTTCAGATGAGATTGCAACAAATAGACTCATCTTTTCCGCAAACGGAATCCCGCAGAGCGGTGATCAGCGGTATAACCCTTCGTACGTCCCGCCATGGCGGGACTACGATGGGTATATTATCATGTGCTATAAAAATAAGATCATTAAGATCATAAGGATAATTTTTCTTTTTATTATCATACTTTTTTCTTTTTTTACTCTTATCACTCCTGTTTTAGCGCGATCATACGGATCATATAAAAGATCAACCCCGATTCAATCGGGGTCAACACAGAAAGTGTTAGGTATCTTTGAAGAACAGATATCTTTAACTTCTTTCATAGACACTGTAGTTTCTTCTCTTCCTGCATCACTCAATTCATTCACCACCAGTCTTAAAGAGATACCCGATAGACTTACACCTGTGGTGAAAGAAGTGTCTGATGGATTCAATAAGCTCCAACAGATCATAGATAAAGCAAACAAGAATATTGATTTTCAATATAAAGCTCTTGACGCGCGATCTAAATCAGTTCTCATAGCAAAGAGAATTAAATTTTTAGAATCACAACTTTCAGATCAAAATACAAAAGCTCGTCAGCTCTATGATCAATTCCTTTCGTTTGCTTCAGACGGAGGGACATTTGCTACCTCTGAAACAGCATTGAAAAATCAGATAGAAAATCTTCAGTATAAATATCTTTTGACCCAAAACAACATTAAAAACTATACAAAACAAGATGTCGTTCCCCTCGTATCAGATGATGTCTCTTTAGGTACTTCATCACTGAAATGGAATGGATTGTATCTGACTAAAGCCGCGATCAACAGCGATGGAGATTTGACGCTTGAAGGAGGACTTGAAGTAAAAGGAGGCGCTATATTGGGAGATGTTGCCGCAGATACGATCAATCCCAAAGGACGTTTCTCAAATCATATTATTCCTTCTTCCACCACTTCCTATGATCTTGGTTCTTCATCATATTATTGGGATAATCTCTATGTAAAAACAATCAACCTTTCAAACAGTCAATCTATAGGAAGCGATCTGACTATCTCTGCCGATCTTGCGGTGAATGGAGGAGATATGACTTCAACAGAAACTACTTTCAATCTATTGAATAGCACGGTTACCACATTGAACTTGGCAAAAGCCGCAACCACTCTGACGTTGGGAGCTACGACAGGTACTGCTACCATAAGGAATGCAACGACAGCTTTGTCTGGTAATCTTACGGTCTCTGGCACTGGCACTTCTTCTTTTGCCGGCTCCGTTGGCATTGGCACAACTTCTCCTTTAGTTCCTTTGCATGTTGTTGGCCAGTGCGTTACTGGGGACACGCGCCTTAAACGAAGGCGCCGGCGCAAAAAAGCACGGGACGCAACCGTAGGCGGAGATGGCGATGGAGACGACGAATATCTCTACGACGAGGTGCAAATAAAAGACATCAAAGCCGGAGATGAAATTCTTACTTTGAATGAAAAAA
>CAYJVA010000059.1:0-5777 GCA_964373465.1 uncultured Gammaproteobacteria bacterium | reverse complement strand
TTGCTCAAACATATTTTATTTCATTAAATTGTCAGTTAGTATATAGTTTTTTGAGTATTTTATCAAACAGAAAAAGAGTCTTTAGTCTCAGGTATTCCTCTCAAAAAGGCGGATTTAGTTCAACGTTTGAAACATAAAGAAAGTATATTTAATATGAGAAACAATGAAAATGCTTAATAAGAGTTTGACAATCCGTTTAACCCCCGAGGTTGATTTTCATGTTATTTATTCGCTTTAATCGTGATTGTTATTTTTTTTAATTCTGGTAAAATAAAATTATGTTTAAGAATGCAAAGGCAATTTACATTTCTTTCGCTTCATTATGTGGATTATTTTTAATAATAATTGGCTGTATAGGTTTATTACAATTAGCATTAAGTATATATTTTCATACTCCTCAAAGTAAATATCAATATCAACCACCGATGATGCAATCGTACGATATAGATTTTAACAATATAAATGGGTTGACGAGTAGCCAAATAAAAGCGCTTATAGAATGGCAGAAAGATTACGAAATGTGGCGAAAGGAACAAAATGAATTTGATTGGAACAAAAAAAATAAAAACGATGCATTGATTTTTTCACTTGCAATGTTGATAGTAGGTTTACCAATATTTATTGTTCATATTAGATTAATGAATAATGTTTAATTTCAATTATAGTTGTGTTATTTATAAAAACGGTGTCCAGTCACTGATAGGGGCAATGTTATAAAGCATGAAATTCCACGCATACAGATAGATTGCAGGAAGAAGAATAATAAGAACGATAAGGAATTTTTTTGACGTAAAAAACTTTTCAAACGCAATAAGCGCGAATGGCAACAGAGGAAGTGCATATCGGGAAATATCTCTATGTTGAACAGAGATGATTGCTATAAAAAAAATAAGCATAAAGTAAAAAACAGGACGCATGAGTTTATTCTGATGTAGTGTCAATAAAGCCAGAAGATAGAAAAAAAATAAGAATACTATCTCTTCAAGCCATGCAGTCCCCACCCATATTTTTTGAAAATTAAATGCTGAGAAGGGCGGAAAAAGAAGATGAATGTTATCTCCCGAATGAAAATACGCAAAAAAATCGCCATATTGTTTCCAATACAGTAAAAAAACCAATAGAAGCCCGCACGGGATGAGCAAAATCCAGAAGGATTTTATCTCTCTTTTTTTATTCTTAATGAAATATTCAACAAAATAAAGAATATATCCTGCAAAAAGTAAAATACCGGGCGTCTTGGTCATGGTGGCAAACGCTCCCACTATCCCCGCGAAGAAATATTTTTTTTGAATAAAAAAATATACCGATGCTAAAACCATGAATAAAAAGAGAGTTTCTGGTGAGCCAACAGAACGAACCACCAAAAAACGAGGGGTAAAAAAGAGCAAGACGAAAGTGAGTATGAATGGATGTTCAGTGATTTTTAATTTTTTTAAGAAAAAATAAAAAAAATTGAAGAAAGCGATTGAAAATAATAAAGTTATGACCAACATACTTTTAAGATATCCCATAAAAGGAGCAAGTATTTTGATAAATAAAGGATAGACAGGCAGATGTGCGGCAAAATACATGGGTGAAAGCCCGAGCGGGTGAACTGAAAAGAGCGGATCGTTGATATTGTAAAGTGTTTTTGCAGGAATAATATATAAAGGACCGTCATAATGCTTGAGAACTGTCTGGAAATTTGGCGTCTCAATGTACGCTCCGTTTATAGATTGGAAGTGAAATAAAAAGGGAATCCATAATATGACCGTTGAAACCACCGTTAAAACAGTGATTATCGCATATGTCGGGATTTTTGTATATAATCTGAACATACCATTATTGTATTATGAAAGTGAAAAAATTGGCGAGACAATTATTGAGTGATCATTATACGAGGATAGCATTCATATTCTGTGGGATCGGCGCTTTTCTTCGCTTTTACCGATTGAACGAATTTATTACCTTTTTAGGCGATGAAGGACGCGATGCAATCATCATCAAACGACTTATAACGTTAGAACATTTACCAGCTATAGGCGCTCCCACCTCAGTAGGACAGGTATACTTAGGTCCATTTTATTATTATTTTATCGCCCCATGGCTTCTGCTTTTTCATTTTAACCCTCTTGGATTGGCTGTGGGAGTAGCGTTTTTTTCTTCGCTTTTTATTCTTATTATTTTTTTTGCATTACGTGATCTTTTTGAAAAAAAAAGAGCGTTGATTGCGACATTTCTCATAACTTTTTCATCTGTCCTTATTGACTTTTCAAGATTTTCATGGAATCCGAATTTACTTCCGCTTTTTTCTTTTCTCACCCTTTATTTTTTCATAAAAGCGCTTCAGAAAAAAACAAAATTGATGTTTTTTTTATGTGGTATGATGTTTTCATTTTCTCTACAGCTACACTATTTAAGCTTATTGTTTATCCCTGCCTTTTTTATCACGATTATTATGTATATATTGAGGAAAAAACAAGATAGACGTCAACTTATCCTCGGAATAAGTATGGCAATGATATCTTTTTTTATTTTTTCCTTTCCTCTTGTCATTTTTGATCTTCGTCATCAATTTTTGAACACTAAAAACTTCATTACCCTTTTTACTACCTTAAGTCCTCGCTCTTCAGATTGGATACATGAGTTCTTTTCGTCTTTTTGGTATCTGAACAAATATGTATTTGCACTATACATACATATCATCATCACGAATATCTTATTGATCTGTCTTATTTTTACTTTTATTACCTCTATCCGAAAGGATAAACCTATACGTATTTTTTTGTTATGTCTTATTTCTCTTGTTGCAGGCGTCGCCCTTTATAGAGGAGCAAAAATCCCCCATTATTTTGGCATGATATATCCACTCTATATAGTAGTACTTTCATATTTTATTTTCCAATTACTCAGTATTAAAAAGGGAGCAGTCCTCGCAATAATCTTTTTAGGATTGTATCTTTTTTTTCAAAGTCAGAGGTATTTTTTTCTTTTTGGAAAAGGTTCTTTTCAGATAGATCATGCACAACGAGTAAGTAAAATTATTCTTAATCATATTACTCATGAAAAATATACCGTGACTGGTTTGCCCCAAAAATATTCAGACAGTGTTTATCGGTATTTTTTGGAAGTATGGGGGGCTCGATCTATTGAGAAAGATAGTCTTGAACGAGCGCAAGAATTGTTTGTTGTATGTGAAGATGATTGTTGGCCTATTGGTGATCCTCAGTGGGATATTGCCTATTTTGCTCCGAATAAGGTCGTGGGAAAATGGAGCATTGATCATGTTACAATCTATAAATTAGTTCGTTAATTTTTTGTACTATGACTATTAGCTTGATCATTCCCTGTTTTAATGAAGAAGTGAATATCGCAAAAGGAGTATTGGATAAAATCGGCAATTTTACGAAAAACGATAAACGATTTACCGAGGTGATCATCATAGATGACGGATCAACAGATCAATCAAAAAAAATAATACAGAAAAAATATCTTTCTCAATACTCAAAATTTCGTCTGATTGAGAATAATCATCAGGGTAAAGCATATGCTATCATCACTGGTATTCTCGCTTCAAAAGCACAGTATGTTTTTTTCTCAGACTTTGATCTGGCGACTCCCATTGAAGAGACGGAAAAACTGATCGCTGAAGCAAAAAAAGGAAATGATATTGTGATTGGTTCAAGAAAAAGAGTTCGAAAAGGAGCACCCTTTCTTCGCAAGCTCATGGCAGTTGGATTCATATTCATCCGCAACGCAGTTATTGGATTGAAAAACCTCTCGGATACGCAATGTGGATTTAAATTATTCAAACGTACAGTAGCATTGATTCTTATTGATAAGTTACGTGTATTTCATGACATGCGAAAAAAGGCAGTTGGTTCGTCAGTGACTGCTGGCTTTGATCTTGAATTGTTATTTCTTGCTATGAAGCTTAAATATAGGGTAAAAGAAGTGCCAGTCATATGGAATCATGTGGAGACAAAGCGGGTGAATTTTATTAAAGATTCTCTTGAAGCATTATCTGATATTATTAAAATTAAGTGGTATGAAATAAACAGGGAGTATAAATAAATGATAAAACGAATATATTCTATAATCAAAAAAAATCCGCTTGTTTTTCTTTTTCTCTTGTTTTATATCGCAACGTTATCATATAAGCTCATCTCAGTACCAACTCTTTTCTATGATTGGGATGAATCGCTCTATATTCAGACCGGAAAAGAAATGGTTGAAAAAAGATTTTTCCTTTTTCCCATCTGGCAAGGACAACCGTGGTTAGACAAACCTCCACTTATACCACTGCTGTATGGAACGATTATGAAAGTTTTCTCATTTATACAGCCTGAAATTGCGACTCGTCTCTTCACACTCCTTATATCAGTCATCGTATTGATTTTTATCTATATTTTGTATTATAAAGCGACAAAAGAAAGATTTATCGCCTTTCTGACGGTCTTGGTGACAGCTTTTTCTCCTCTTTTTCTCCAACGCGCACAAGTGGTGAACTTAGATATATTTCTTCTCCTCGGATGGCTCGGGTATCTTATTTTCTTTAATCGTTTTTGGTTGAGCGCATTTTTTCTGATGATTGGGGTTTTGAGCAAGTCTCTTCTTGGGTTTTACCCTTTTATTATCATGGTTATTTATCAACTTTTTCTTTTTTGGAAAAAGAAAATACCTCAGAAAGAATTAAAAAAAACAGTACGTAAATTAGCGTTTCATTTCCTTATTGCAACGAGCTGGTTTATCATAATGCTTATCCTCTACAGACAGCAGTTTTTCACCCAACATATCATTGAAAGTCATTTCAAGCGAGTAACTGCCTCAATTGAATCACATTTTGGCAAGCGGACATATTATATAGATTTGATAATACGTGAGATGGGCATTTTTATTTGGCTTGTTATTCTTGGGCTGTTGTGGTTGGCCTTCCAATTAAAGAAAAAGAATTTTGATGCATTAAAATTACTCTATAGCACCTATCTTCTTCCCTGGTTTGTATTCTTAAATCTAACCAAGACAAAAATATTTTGGTATGTGTATCCTGCTATCCCCCAGTTTGCATTTTTTTCAATAATTCCTCTTATTTTTCTCAGAAAGAAGAGGATACTCTATTATGGAATAGGATTACTTCTTTTCTTATATGTGGGATACACGAATATCATTACTCGTCCTTATTTAAACTTGTTTTATTCAGGAAATGATCCTCATTATGCTATAGCATTTTTTGCTCGTCAATATAAGTGTAATAGTTTGTCGGTGATTGAAAATCCTCAGAGTATAAAAGCTTATGATACTCTGTCTCGGCTGAAATTAACCATCACCACAACGAATTGGTGGGGATCTCATCCATCTCTTGTCTATTATTATGGAGGTAAAGTTGATTATATATATTCTAAAAAGGATTTTATTCGTAAAATTCCTATTCTCTTTTCTCAGAAAAAAAATTGTATTATGGTTGAGGACACTGATAGTGAGATGAAAGCAGAATTAAAAAAACACAATGTGCATAGGTTGTGGCAGTTTGAACAATATCAACTTTTCAGACCTGATAAATAGCGTAATTATTCATGATTCTTGACAAAACTATAACAAGATATTAGTTATCATCCTGAATCAAGATATAGAAACTGTCATCCTGAGCCTGACGAAGGATGAATGGTCGCGGTCATGGTTCGTCAAGCTCACCATGACTCATATTTTTTGTCAAAGACAGTGCAATTTTACTAAAAACAATCTTCACTGTCAAACCAAAATGAAAATGTCATACCCTCCGAATCGGAGGGCATACCCTA
>CAYJVA010000058.1:0-5950 GCA_964373465.1 uncultured Gammaproteobacteria bacterium | reverse complement strand
TACCAAAAAGAACACAATAAAATTATCTTCAGTAATGGCATGAATTTGAATCAATTGGCTATGGAGATGTGGGAGAGGATGGAGTATCGTAGTATTTAAAAAATAATAGTATGGAAATTGATAAGAGTAGACAATCGGGTGATGCAAGAAAGGGCGCGCTTATTGGGTTTGTAAATACAGAAGAAATAATAGCAAGAAAAATTAAAGAGCAAAATCCAGAGGTTCAAATAGATGGATATTTACTTGTGCCCAATGATGCATTTAAAATATCCTGCGATTCTGCAACCATGGTACACGGTGAATATCTGAAGAATAAATTAGTCACTGATTTGAAAGAGAGGAATTATAATTTTGTCTATCTTGGTCCAATACTTGCAACTTATGTACTCTCTGGTGTCCTGAGAGAGGGTAGAGTTGAACATATTGGAGCTTCTGTTGAACAAATGCGATACGAGACTGATAAATCTGCGATATTAGATTTTTTCCCATTTCCGTTAGAGATTATTCCCCCGACAGAAATTGTCACAAGCTATAATCCCGATATGATCAAGAATATTTTTCAACTCATGAATAATGAATATGTTTTAAAATTTGTTGGAGATTATACTCAAAAATACAAAGGAAGCGAAACTGGAAGAGTGAGAATCAGTAATGAAACATTAAGAGATACTGATGAATCTTTGCGGTTTATAAGGGATTCTATAGATGTATCGGGTAAGGTTATGATACAAAAAAAAATTGAAGGTCAAGATTTTAGTGCAAACTTTCTCATTGATAAAAATGGAAATACACTGAGACTTGGTGAAAACGTTTGCTACAAGCGGAGAAACGACAACGATCAAGGACCGATGTGCGACGGCACAGGGTCGGTGAGCATCAATAATACACTTCCATTTTTAAATGATAGAGAAAGAGAGTTTATTCAAAGAGAAATAGTTGATGTCTTTTCGTCTAAAATGAAAAATGCTACAGGAATACCATACGTTGGGATGGTAAATATTGATTTAATAAAATCAAACGATGGAAAAATATATTTATTAGAAGTGAATTGCAGAGAAGCAGGTGGGCATACCATGGCTAATATAGTATCTGGTTTGCAAAATAGCCTTTTCAATGCTTTAGAAAAAACTCAATCTGGGAAATTAGACCGATCGCACCCAGAATTCAAGAACGGTGTCTCTGTTGTGGTGTCAGCATTTCCTAGGTATTTTCCTCAAGATATCCAAGAAGGAGAAGAAAGACAAGTAATGAAGGTGATAAAAGATATACCAGATGACGTTAAATTATATACAGGATGGGTGGATTTATTAGATCAAGATGCAAACACAAGAACGATCAAGCTCTATAATTCTCCAACGTTACTTTTTGAACATCATAACAGAGATCTGTCAACGGCAAGAAGAAGACTTTATGAAGTTATAAAAAAAGTTGTTAATGGAAGACTTGATTATAGAAGTGATATAGGAACCATGAAAATACAGAAGTATGGAAATACCAAAACATAATCCTCTTCAAAATATCATTCAAAGGATAGATGGTGAAGAAACAGCACATTTTCTATCAAATGAAATTCAAGGTTCTGATTTTCATAGCATAATGCTCCATGTTTATGATAAGAGATCTGATAGATTAGTTCCAGCAGATATTTATAGACAGTATTCTGAAAATAGATTTGTGAAACCTGCAACAGTTGATCAAAGAGATATTGCAAGATTTGATAACCTTTTTTTAGACACAGCGCCTCAAGATTATGTAGCGATAGAATTATCACCAGTTCAACCATTTGCAGTCAACAAAGTATTAGCAGGCACAGATCAGAAACTCGTGATATCTTCTATAAGAAATACTGAGGTATCAGCAGATATTACCACTGCATTAGCTTTGGAAAGCGCCGTAAGAAGGCAGGCGTTATTAGATAAAGATCATTTAGACAGATCAATGGTCAAGTTATGTTCGTGTCATCGTTGTGTTCGTGCCCAGCAATTTGATGACAAGCAAGGATTCACATCACATTTTAGAGTCGTAGGCATGCTATCTTCTTATAGAAGAGGTCAAAATAGTTTTGGATATGAAATGGAACAATTCTCTGAACATATTAATACTTATCTTAACTTAATATATCGCTCTCAAGAAATTGGATGTAGGTTTCAGAGTATTTCTGTAGAGCTTTCGGATATAAGGCTTATGGAAAATTTAATAACCACTTTTGGATTGGACAGGGATTTTCTGAGGAGAAACACTCAAAATCAGGCAATCTCTCCATTTAAGATGCATGGTATTAATCTTCCATCAAGAGTGAGGAACATTGATGATTTAGATCTGGATATGATATCACAATATGGATTAAATGATTTACTCTATGTGTTAAAACGAACGCAAGAAAAAATTTTCCAACCATTGGTCGCTCAATTTCCAAACGTTAATTTTATGTATGATCTAGAACGTATTGCAGGAATGGGATACTATAATTCTTTATGTTTTAAAATAAGCGCTGTAAATAGTGAAAATATAGAATTTCCGCTTTCAGATGGAGGCACAACGGATTGGAATAAAAAGTTACTTAACAATCAAAAAGAATGGCTTTTAACTTCTGGATTTGGCAGTGAGTTATATTTGAAACAATTTCGAACTTAAACAAACCTAACGAATAATAGAAAACGAATTTTTTTCAGAATCCATATATGCTTCTGATCCGTATCTTATTGTGATAATAGGATCAGTATGTCCCAAATCAACATTAAATAGAATGGGAAAATCAAACTCAAAAGTATACTTTTCTATTATTTTTTTCAAACTATCATAATCTTTTTCTGAATATCTATAAGGTCGTCCTACGACCAGTCCAGATATTGATTGAAAGATGTCAAGATTATACAGATCGGCTAAATACGAATCTACATTCGCTATAGATAACCCTTCATAGAGATTGTTTCCTTCAGGAATGTCTATAAAAAAAATATTATTTTTACATTCTACCCAATATTTTGTGCCAGCTACATGATGTATTGAGGGTATTGCTCCACCAAGTAACGTTCCATGCGCTTTTCCTTTTCTGAACCATTCAAAACCTTTATTTTTTTTGAGTTTTCGAGGTCTAAGGCTGTCTTCGTTTTTAAACCAGTCTAATACTTCATCTGTCCAAAAATGAGAAGAATAAATAGGGAGATATTTACCCAATGTTTTTATATCTGAAGTCATTGTAAAAAAGTTTTTTACGGTATATTCTAAAGGTTGTGGAAATTCGCCGAATTGTGTCATTGCACACGGTCCATAATACGTAGATAATCCTGCTTGTGATTGAATAGCGTAGTGTAATACAGTAATATCGGAATATCCAACAAATATTTTGGGATTATCTCGAATTAAACTATAATCAAGTTTTGAAATTAATTGATTACAATGATTACCTCCTATTGTAGTGAGAATCATTTTAACGCGTGGATCTGCAAACATACAGTGAATATCGTCAATTCGTTCATCTACACTGGCAGAAACGTATCCGTTGTTCTGTAGACTGTGTTTTCCTAACTTTACGTGATAACCAAGTCTTTCTAAATAATCTATAGCTTTCTGTATTCTATGCATTGCAAAAGGCGCGAGACCAGCAGAAGGACTGATAAACCCAATTGTTGCTCCTTGAGCGAGAGGTGGTGGTATTATTAATTTCATTATGATTTTTCTGCTACAGTGAGGATATTCATTCCTCAACTTTTGACTTTTGGAATTGTTTTTGTGTTATATTAGAGATATGGCAACATTATCTAACGACAAAATCGTATCTATCGAATCCTCAGCACAAGACGTGTTATTATCAGTATTTGGTAACATGGATTCTTTAGAACTACCCATAAATATATCAAAAATTTTAAGAAGATACAATTTTACTTTACAAAAAGGAAAGTTTAAAGAGGATAATGTAGTTGGTTTATATGACAGAAATTCAAATACAATTTATATCGACATAGATGATCCATACCCTAGACAAGTTTTTACTGTATCACATGAGTTAGGACACTATTTTCTGCATAATGATAAAAATCAGGAAGTCTTTTACAGAATTGGATTGACTAAACTTGATGGAGAAAATAGCCCGCAGGAATCGGAAGCAAATTGGTTTGCGGCAAGCCTTCTAATGCCAAAAAAATTAATTCTGAAATATTGGGAGTTAACACATGATGTAGAAAAATTAGCACAGATTTTTGGGGTTTCTCCTCCAGCTGTCTATTTCAGACTTAAAAACCTTCAGTTGATATGAAAGCAAAATCACAAACCACAACAGAATCTTCTGTTGTACCTTTTTCAATTCAAGATGCTATATCTAATTTTATAAAAGAAGGGAATGAATGGTCTGTTTCTTTGAAGGATAAAAAAAGCAGTAAAGATGTTCGATCTCAATTAGTCCGTGCAAGATCACGAGATGTAAACAGTCAAATTGGGCTACGAATCGGATATAGTATATTTTTTGGATTGTTATTAGGATGCCAAAATATAGTAGTCTTTTGGCTCGTAATTCGTGCTATTGAAACTAATTCGCTTTCCAACCTGCAACCAGTTTTTTCAATTCTTGTAGGAGCAACGCTTTTTGAAACATATAAAATTGCAGAAATAATGGTGAAATGGTCATTCAAAGATATTAATTATAAATAATTAACTGCTTTTTTTTGATTCAAACCACTTTAATTCCACAGGTAAAGCGTCTGTCGTATAATCCAAGTGACGACCAGCATATATTTCTCCCGGTGATGAAATCATCAGAGTAGTCAAAGGTAGATTACACCATTGAGCGCCAATTTGATTAAAGTATTCAATTGTGCCGTGGAAAACGGCATTATCTATTCTATGTAAATGATAGTATATTTTGTCAGATATTAGTTCTTTAACTCTATTATTAAATAAAGAGGAAGATAAATTATTTTTTCTAATATTTCTAGATTTGTGTCTGATATTATTTCCATTGTATGAAATAATATTATTGTCAAGGGCTGAATACGGACCTATATTTTGCATATAAATATTTGTAATCAATTTATTTAAGCATAATCTTTCTCAACATTTTCAAACACTTTTCAGTATAACAAATAACTTAAATAACGGCGCTTTGTTTTTATAGTATATATTGTCTACACTATACCTGCTCAATAAAAATTTGTCATTGACAGGCTTGTCAATTATGTTTTGAGGCTTACCATCAGTCAGAGGTCTTAAGAAAAAAAACTATTGACGGGGAAAATAAAGTATGGTACATTCTAGGTATGACGTATTGCGCAAAACTCCTGAAAAACTACTACCAAAAAGAACACAATAAAATTATCTTCACTAATGGCATGAATTTGAATCAATTGGCGATGGAGATGTGGGAGAGGATGGAGTATGGAGGGGTTGACTCAAGCGCGCTGTCGCGGATCATGAGGGGAGAGAGGAATTTCACGTATGAACAGTTGCAGATGTTTTGTGAGATTTTGAAGGTTGGAGTGAGAGAAAAAAGAAAACTTGAAAAGAGTCTGGCAGAAGATATCCTAGAGCGACATAATCTTGGATCACGATCGTATTTTGTTCATCAAAAGAGTATAGAAAGGGAACATAAAGAAGGAGGAGAGAACCATTCAAAGGGTTTTCATAGTAAATTTATTTATGCTCTTTTGTTTTTCTATATAGTGGGGATTGTATGGTGGATGAAATTACAGTTTAATAATCAATTTTATCCTGATTTCGAAGCTGATTTATGGGGTGTTTTTCAAAATTTTATTCCTTTAATTACCGGAGCTTACGGATTGCGGCTTGCTTTTAAGAGAAAAAATAATTTTAGACTTCCATTAGTATTCTTTTCCTTAGGCTTATTAGGCGCTTGGTTTGGGGCGGAGACTTGTTCTTTTTATAATATATTTTTGAAAGTTGAAGTTCCTTATCCTTCATGGGCTGATGTAGGCTTTTTCTCGGTGATTCCTTTTTA
>CAYJVA010000057.1:0-5974 GCA_964373465.1 uncultured Gammaproteobacteria bacterium | reverse complement strand
CGGAGTTTAGTTGATTCCGATTGCTTAAAGCTCTCGGGACCATCTAGTAGCTCTACCCCACGCACTATTAACGGAGGGCTATACCAAAATATATTTCGGGGAGAACCAGCTATCTCTGGGTTCGATAGGCATATTACCCCTAACCACAGGTCATCTTATATCATTTCACCGATAACAAGTTCGGGCCTCTTCTCGATTTTACTCAAGATTCACCCTGCCCATGGTTAGCTCACCCAGTTTCGGGTCTTCCCGATGGCGCGGATTCGTCAAAAGACGAATAGTAGCCCTATTCAGGCTCGCTTTCACTCTGCCTCCTCCCGCAAATCGGGATTAAACAAAAGCGCCAATCGGAAAACTCGCTGGCTCATTCTTCAATAGGCACATCGTCACCCCGCTTGAGCGGGGCTTCGATTGTTTGTTAGTTAATGGTTTCAGGTTCTATTTCACTCCCCTCGCCGGGGGACTTTTCACCTTTCCCTCACGGTACTAGTTCACTATCGGTCAATATAAGTATTTAGTCTTAGAGCTTGTGACCGCCCTTGCTTCCCACAGGGTTTGCCGTGCCCCGTGGTACTTGGGAATCTCACTTGACGCAGTTTTTAATTTCAGATACAGGACTTTCACCTTCTATGGTTGTCTTTTCCACAACATTCTCCTATAAAAAACTACTGTCGTTTTGCGAGTCCCGCAACCCCCCGCCAAAGGCGGGGTTTAGACTGTTCCGATTTCGCTCGCCGCTACTGACGGAATCTCCACCCCGATTAAATCGGGGTCAATTGATTTCTTTTCCTCTGGTTACTTGGATGTTTCGGTTCACCAGGTTCCCCCCCTCCGCCAGAGGCGGAGGGTCATCTCATTTACATAAGATGGGATTACTCCATTCGGAAACCACCGATTGATAACGCTTGTTGAAGAGCTTATCGATGATATCGTCCTTATACAGACGTCCTTCTTCGGCTTATACTGCCAAGGCATCCACCATTAACTTTATTCTTTGTCCCACAAATCAAAACTTAAATCCGTTATACACGGATTTTTCTCTGCTTACTCCTACCTTTAAAAAACCAAATTGTCAAAGTGCGCTATTTCCGTTTTCACGGAGTGGACTTGAGGAGAGTTGAACTCCTAACCTCCCGGATGCAAACCGGGTGCTCTGGCCAGTTGAGCTACAAGCCCAAGGAAAATTAAAATTAAAAGTTAAAAATTACAAAAAAGCAAAAAAAAGAAAAAGTGAAGGCTGTTAGGAGAAGAAACAGTAGTCTACTCCAATAGTGCCTCTTATGGTTTCGGACACATCATAATAAAACATATAATAGCAAATGTATTTTCATAAATCAAGCGCAATTTGAATACAAAGAGTAAAATAGATAAAAATATAGAGCAAAAAGCAAACTCCTGTGATACCTGTTGCCAGAAATAATAGTGTTACCTAAACGGTTGGTTGATAGTACTCGTTGCCAGACTTAATTTTCAGAGTTTTGGATGGCGACGACGTTTGATCAATTTCATATCAATCAATGACCGATGAAGAAGCATAGTCGCCTCATGACGTTCTTCTTTGGTTTTACTTTCTTTAATTAACTTTTCAGCGCTTTCTTTGGCTTTTTTAAC
Organism: uncultured Gammaproteobacteria bacterium; assembly: GCA_964373465.1. GTDB lineage: Bacteria > Patescibacteriota > Microgenomatia > UBA1406 > HO2-37-13b > DATDVH01. Next base: position 4,363 of record CAYJVA010000057.1, on the reverse strand, counting down.
TGATTCTTCATCTATCTCATCTTGATGATACGCGCGGGAAACTAAAATAGTCGTTTCTTTTCCATTTGTCTCAAGATATCCTCCACCAATGGAAAAAAAAGTCTCATCATTTTCTTTTTTTACCTTTATGGCTCCTTCTTTCAAAAGTGAAAAAAGCGGAACATGTCTTTGTAGTACAGTAATTTCTCCCGATGCAGAAGGAGCGGTAACTGATATCACTTCGTCTTCATAGACGATTTTTTTGGGAGTAATGATACGAAGTTTAAAATTATGTGACATACTGTTTTATTTTTATGTATTTTATATTTTATATTTAATTTTTTAATTTACTTTACTTCCTCAATTCCTCCAACCATATAGAAAGATTGCTCTGGTTTATCGTCGTGCTTTCCTTGAATAATTTCTTCAAATGCGCTTACTGTCTGTTCAATAGGCACATATTTTCCTGCGCGAGCCGTAAATACTTCAGCAACAAACATCGGTTGAGTAAGAAATTTCTGTATTTTACGAGCTCTATTCACGGTCACACGATCTTCCTCTGACAACTCCTCCATACCAAGAATAGCAATAATATCTTGCAAGTCTTTATACCTTTGAAGTATCTGTAGCACGTTGCGAGCCACCGCATAATGAGTCTCACCCACAATGTCAGGGTCAAGCGCGCGTGAACTTGAAGTCAGAGGATCAATTGCAGGATACAATGCTTGCTCGGCAAGCGACCTTTCAAGAGTGATTGATGCATCAAGATGGGAAAAAGTCGCCACAGGCGCTGGATCAGTATAGTCATCTGCCGGGACATATACTGCTTGCATAGAAGTAATTGAGCCTTTTTTTGTTGATGTTATTCGCTCTTGCAAAGATGCCATCTCAGAGGCTAAAGTTGGCTGATATCCAACAGCTGAGGGAATGCGTCCCAAAAGAGCGGATACTTCAGAACCAGCTTGTGCAAATCTAAAAATATTATCAATAAAAAGCAATACGTCTTTATTTTCTTCATCGCGAAAATATTCAGCCATAGTGACACCAGTTAATGCAACGCGTAGTCTATTACCCGGTGGTTCATTCATCTGACCAAAAGCAAGCGCTGTCTTTTCTATCACTTTGCTTTCTTTCATCTCACGCCACAAGTCATTACCCTCGCGAGTCCGCTCTCCTACTCCTGTAAATACTGATACGCCTCCATGCTCTGATGCAACATTACGAATAAGCTCTTGTATAATGACTGTTTTACCGACTCCCGCGCCGCCAAATACTGCGATTTTACCTCCTTTTAAAAACGGAGTGAGAAGATCAATGACTTTGATGCCTGTCTCAAATACTTCTTGTGTGACATCTTGTTCAATGAGGGTCGGGGCTCGTTTATGAATAGGTGATTTTCTTACTTGACGCACTGCACCCTTATTATCAATAGGTTCACCGAGCACATTGAATATGCGTCCCAGAGTCTCCTCTCCAACAGGCACTTCAATGGGTCTTCCGGTATCAACAACTTTCATACCGCGTCGCATGCCATACACATCTCCCATAGCAAGCGCACGGACTTTGCCTTCTCCTAATACAATCTCAACTTCCAATACTAACTTTTTTTTATCGTCAAGAACGACTTCAAGAGCAGTATAGACAGACGGGGTTTTATCCTCCGCACACTGAACATCTATGACAACTCCCCTTATCTGCACAATTGTTCCTTCAGACATAATAATATATATAATAAAAACTAATTACTGCTACTTGACGCGCCTGCCCCAATCATATCCAAAAGCTCATACGTAATATTTTGTTGACGAAGTTTATTACGTAATCGAGTTAAATTATACATGATATCTTCTGCGCTATCTGTTGCATTTTTCATCGCCATCATTCGTGAAGCATGCTCACCTGCGACACTATCAAAAAAAGCTGTCTTTATTTTCTCTTTAAGTACATCCTGTAATAGAGATTGAAGCATGGTGCGACGTGATGGTTCTATTTCATAGTGCTGGGTATTATTTTGATCTTTACTTATATTTTCAATCACTGTATCCTTATTTTGAATAGGAAATAATTGTATCTTAACTGGTTCATTTTTGAATGTTGATACAAATTTATTATAGACGATAAAGATAGCTGTATACTCATGATTTAAAAAATTCTCATAAATAAGCGAAAATAATGGTGAAACCGTATCAATTAAAGGTTTTTGATCTGAGAAATTTGCGGTAATTGAAGCGCCAATATGAGATAAAAAGTCAGCTCCTTTTTTCCCTACCACTATAAAATCATCTTTTTCAAGCCGAGCATGATCTGCTAAAAAACGAAAAATATTCATATTAAAACTGCCACACAATCCTTTGTTTGAAGAGATAAGAATAAAAAGATTTTTCTCTTTTTTCGTAGTATCTTTTTTTCGAGTATTTTGAAAAAATTCATGAAGCTCGTCTTTGTTAATCACTTTTTGGGCTATTGTATCAAGAATTATTCTATACTCTCGACCTTCAAGAGCTTCTTTCTGAGCTCTTTTCATCTTAACAGCAGACACCATCTGCATAGCCTTGGTGATCTTTGATACATTCCCAATGGTTTTAATTTTCTTTCGTGCTTGGCGTAGATTCATATGTTTTCAAAAAATCTTTAATAAGTTTGTGCAATTTTTCTTCGTGCTTTGGATCAATAATTTTATGGTCATTTATCTCTTGTATAATCTTTGATGCTTTAAGAACACAATATGAGAGGAATCGCTCTTCAAAATGAGTGACTTTGTTCGTTGGGATAGCATCAAGATATCCTTGAGTACCAACCCAGAGAATAAGTACTTGCTGAGCGAGAGTAAGAGGTTCGTTTTTTTTCTGCTTGAGGAGTTGAGTCATGCGCGCTCCCCGATCTAATAATTTCTTAGTTGCCATATCAAGCTCTGATTCAAATTGTGAAAAAGCCGCAAGTTCTCTATATTGAGCCAGATCAAACTTAAGTCTTCCTGCTATTTGTTTCATGGCTTTTGTCTGTGCCGCAGATCCCACACGACTGACTGAGATCCCAACATTAATGGCCGGACGAACACCTGCATTAAAAAGATCTGATTCAAGAAAAATTTGTCCATCAGTGATTGAAATCACATTTGTGGGGATATAAGAGGACACATCACCCTCTTGAGTCTCAATGATAGGTAGGGCGGTAAGAGACCCTCCTCCCCTTTCTTTATCAAGACGACAGGCTCTCTCAAGTAGCCGTGAATGAAGGTAAAAAATATCGCCAGGATATGCCTCACGACCTGAAGGTCTTCGTAAAATGAGTGAAATCTGACGATATGCCCATGCATGTTTGGTCAAATCGTCATAGATGACCAAAACATCCTTTCCCTGATCCATAAAATACTCACCCAAGGTGCAGGCGACATAGGGCGCTATATAATGGAGAGATGCTGAATCAGAGGATGATGCCGAGATAATGGTTGTGTATTTCATTGCTCCTTTTTTTTTAAGAAGGTCATATACTGATGCGACTTTTGATGATCTTTGACCGATGACTGCGTAAATACATATTACATTTTGATCCTTTTGATTTAAAATCGTATCAATAGCTATCGTGGATTTACCCACGCCTCTATCACCGATGATGAGTTCACGTTGACCTCTTCCAATGGGGATAAGTCCGTCAATTGCCTTGATACCAGTCTGTAGCGGAGTATCAACTGATTTACGATAAATGACTCCTGGCGCTATGCGCTCAACTGGATATGTTTTATCTGAAACAATACTTCCTTGTCCATCTATGGGTCGTGCAAATCCATCAAGCACTCTTCCCAGACACGCGTCTCCGACCGGAACTGAGAGAACTTGACCAGTGCTTTTTGCGACATCTCCCTCTCGTATGGTGGTATAATCGCCAAATACGATAGTAGCCACTTCATCTTCTCTCAAGTCAACAACCATTCCTCTTATTCCATTGGGAAATGTGATTACTTCGCCATACGCGACATGCGAAAAACCAGAAAGAGCAACCACACCATCTGATATCTGATGAACAATACCTATGTTTTCTTCTTTTAGATCAACTTTCACCCCCTTCAATTGTTCTTCTATCTCTTTAATAAAAGAATCAGTTATTTTCATATATTTCTAAATGAGGTTTGCCTGCGCGGTCACTGCATTAAGTCGTCCTGCAAGCGATGCGTCCAATATTTTTGATCCCCATGTAATTATAAATCCTGCGATAAGAGTTTTATCTTCTCGCTTCTCAATCTCACGTCCCTGAAGAAAAGGAAGGGTGTCTACTATATCATTGACCTCTGTATCTGTCAAAACATAGGGAGTTATCAAAACAGCCCTTTTTTTTTCCTCCTTTTTGATCTCTTCTAAAAAATGTTTTTTGATTTTAGTTGTTAAAG
>CAYJVA010000056.1:0-6083 GCA_964373465.1 uncultured Gammaproteobacteria bacterium | reverse complement strand
CAAGTACATTTGCCAAATCTGAATTATTGAACTTTTGAAAGTCTTTCCAATTAATCATGTTGAAAAAGAAATTGAGGGAAAAATACACGAACCATACGAAGAGGTTGCTATACAAACCAATAAAGAATTTGTCGGACCAGTCACTGAAGAATTTGGCAGGCGAAAGGGCACGCTTATTGATATGAAAAGTGAAAATGACACGACGTTAATCACCTATAAAATATCAGAGAACAATCTGTTGGGGATTCGCAGCATACTCCTTACCAAGACACGTGGAACTGCTGTGCTTAACACCTATTTTCTTGGATATTTCCCGCGGTCAGAACAGGTTAATCAACAACGTAATGGAGCGCTTATCGCCACCCATAGCGGTACGTCTCTTTCGTATGGACTGGTCAAAGGACAGGAGCGAGGAGAGCTTTTCATAGGGCCTGGCGAGACAGTGTATGAAGGTATGGTCGTCGGCGTTGCGAGTCGCAACATTGATGTGTCTTTGAATGTCTGCAAAGGAAAAAAATTAACTAACAATCGTTCATCAGGTGAGGGAGTATCAATATCGCTTACACCTCCGATAAGGTTAAGCCTTGAACAAGCGCTTGATTTTATGGGCGACGATGAGCTTCTTGAGGTAACGCCAAAAAATCTCCGCATCCGCAAAAAAATTCTCTCTCTTTCTTTGCGCAAAGCGAACAGAAGAAACGAATAAATTATTTGTAAAATACTCCTTGCATGGTGTTTTTTTTGCTATACTAAAAATATGGATCATAAAAGTCATGGATCGCCTTCATTCATCAACATCGCAGTCCTGCTTCTTTTTGCAGTAGTCATTTCTATCGCTTCAACAGCCACTACCTATTATTTCTTAAACTCAAAGACGACAGAACAACCACCAATCATCCAACCTCCTGTTGTTTCTCCTGTGCAAACAAATGTTATACCTACCATTCCACCAACAAGTCAAACTACGACTGGCGTTGACGAGACGGCGAGTTGGAAAATGTATAAAAATACGAAAGTAGGCTTCACTGTTAGTTATCCAGAACGTTACGAAAGACCAGTTCTGCGTTCGGATATTAGTACAAGTCCAATAATTTATGCAGATGGGACAGAAAATGATGCTACTATTATATTTAGCGGCACAGATCCTGATGATAATATATTTATTTTAACTATATCTCCTTTTACAGGTAATGTAACAGATTTAGTGGAAAATCAGAAAAAACAATACCTACTTGAAACAGTAGCACCGTATGAATCAGTAGCACCGTATGTTCAACTAGATTCAAATTTTACTACCATAGATGGTGAACAAGCAGTGTGGTATGATACGAGATCTATGCATTAAGTGTGTATTTTACAGGAAAAAATCATTCTTTTATTTTTAATGCACATCGTAACTCGATTAAAAAAATCGAACAAATCCTCTCCACCTTCAAATTCACTCAATAAAAAAATCTCATCACAAAATAAACTCTAAATAATTATCTTGATTGATAGTTTTAAACTCTGTATTTTTATACGTCTCCACCCATTCTTTTGGTGCTTGGACTAATTGATGCCCCCATTTGAATTCATATCCGTATAGACGACCTTCTCTTTCTTCAATGAAATCTATTTCTTTTTGATCCCACGTGCGCCAAAAATAATTATTGGCATAGATATTTTTGTATGATTGTTTCTTTAGTCTTTCCATTATGAGAAAGTTTTCCCAAAGATGACCTATGTCATTTCGCAACTCCAAAGTGTTAAAATTAGAGATTATCGCATTGCGAATGCCATTATCATAAAAATAATACTTGCTTTTTTTTGTCATTTCTTTTCTGAGATTACGGCTAAATCCTCGCAGATTAAAAATGATAAATGATTTTTCAAAAAGATCAAGATATCGCGCCACTGTTTTGTAATCAATCCCTAGTTTTTGTGCAATCTCGGTGAGAGATACTTCACTTCCTACCTGAAAAGCAAGCAAGCGAAGCAAATCAAGTAAAATTTTTGAGCTTTTTACTCTTTCTAATTCAAGTATATCTTTGAGTAAATATGAATGCATAATTTCATTGAGTTGTCTGATTTTCTCTGATCTTTTTTTCAGCACTATAATCTCTGGATATCCTCCATATATCAACCATTCTTCAAGTTGGCTTTTTAATTCGTATTTATTATATGATTGATGAAGTTCCATGTGAGAAAGAGGATAGAGAGTAAGAGTAATTTTACGCCCTGTCAGTGGTTCTCCTACTTGTCCAGACAATTCAAATGATGACGAACCCGTTACTATTATTTTGAGGGAGGGTATTTGATCAACTAAGATTTTTAAGCCCTCGCCTACATGAGGAATTTTTTGAGCTTCATCAATAGCTATTAATTCATACCCTTCTGCATATTCTTTAATCATTTTAAAATCTTGAGAGCTTAAGGTCATTTGAGTTTTTATGTTGTCTCCTGAATCTAATTTGTATTTTAATGGTGTTGATTCCAGAAAGTTTTGGAGAAGAGTCGTTTTACCTACCTGTCGAGGACCATATATAACCAAAGCTTTATGAGGTTTGAGATGTTGATCTAAGTTTTGATATATTCGTGGTAGTTTCATGTCAAAAGTATACAAACATCTTCATAATTTGTCAATTACGAGGAACTATACTCCTTGAAATAGGTAAAAATTATATATACCGCATTCAGATGAAATCCGATTAAATCGGATTGAAATTGCAATAATTCACTGTTGTCAAGTGGACAATTATGTAATTTATGCGGTTAAATCAGGATATGTAGAAAAACCTTTAATCTGAAGATTGGTTTTCATGTAGCATCTTTAAAGGGTCATATTTTTCAAAGTATACTTCTGGATTTGGGATTTCTTGATCAGAAAAATTTTCCCATGCGATCTCAGTCAAGAAGTCTATAGGTATTTCTTTTTTAGGTAGCCATATATACCGCTTTCAGATGAGATTGCAATCCCGCCAAGGCGGGACGGCATAACCCTCCGTACGTCCCGCCATGGCGGGACTACGATGGGTATACGTGTAACAGGGATTTCCTGATTTTGAGGGATTGGCCCAATATCTTGACTTCCTATATTACATTCCATTATAAGAGGCGTATGTTTTAATTCTACTCCTCTTAATATTGCCCAATGTGCCGCGCCTTCTAATCCGATCGTCGTCCAGAATGCGCCAGTGGTGTGTTTTGGCTCTCTGCTTTTATTAAAACGAACATGTTGATGATCTGTAATGTTCGTACACGTTAAGAAAATCTCTAACGTCGTTCCTGAATATGCAAGGTTATTTTTTATTTTCTCATGAGCGTTTGATAAGAATATTTCGTTCATACGATTAGTTTCAGTGTATAATAGAGTAACTTTTGCTTATGCGATATTATATCAAAACTTTTGGCTGTCAGCAGAATGTGGCAGATAGCGAGCGGATTGCGTCAGAACTGAAAGGTCGCGGAATGATCAAAGCTCGCTCTTACAGAGACGCGGATTATATCGTCATCAATACCTGCATGGTTCGGGAATCTGCGGAAAATAGAGTATATGGGTTGGTGAATAATTTATCTCAAGTCAAAAGTCTCAAGTCTCAAGTCAAAATTATTGTGACTGGTTGTATGGTGGGGATTGCGTTTCGGGATAAAACTGGAAAATATTTACAACGTTTGAAGAAAATCATGCCGTCAGTTGATGAGTTTATGCCCATTGAAGAAGTCGGATTTGATCATGTTCCGGTCAGGTCAGATAGATACTCTGCGTGGGTGCCTATATCCAATGGATGTAATAATTTTTGCACCTTTTGCGTAGTTCCTTTTACCAGAGGTCGTGAGATCAGCAGACCCTCTGATGAGATCATTCAAGAATGCAGAGAGTTGAAGAAAAAGGGATATAAAAAGGTCATGCTTTTGGGACAAAATGTGAATTCTTATGGCGCAGATCTTCTTGTCGGAGAAAATAATATACAAGCGATGAGAGATATTGACAATACTTATTTTAAGATAAATCCTCAATCCGAATTCCTCAATCCTAAATCACCGCACGTGCGGGATCTCACTGAGGCGGGAAAATCTCAAAATCCTCATAACCAAAATTCAAAGCATAATCCTGTCTATGTCAAACATCTTGGTCGTTATCGCATCCCGACACTTTTTCCTCATTTACTTGACGAAGTCGCACAGATGGCTTTTGAGACAGTTGATTTTATCTCTTCAAACCCATGGGATTTTTCAAATGAGTTAATTGAGGTGATTGCACGTAATAAGAATATAACCCGAACTATTCATCTTCCGGTGCAGTCAGGAGATGATGGGGTGTTGAAACGCATGAACAGGTGGTATACTTCAGAACAGTATCTTGTTCTGATATCAAAAATAAAAAATAAAATATCAAATATCTGTTTCACCACTGATATTATTGTGGGATTTTGTGGGGAGAGCGATGAAGCTTTTGAAAATACCGTACAATTATGCACAGCAGTCGGATTTCAGAAAGCATATATCAGTATTTATTCAGAGCGTCCCATGACTGCCGCAACAAAAACATTTGAGGATGATGTACCTTATCCTATCAAGAAAAAACGGTGGATGACACTTGATACGTTAATTAATAAAAAAAATCATGGATCAAAAAAAAGCATTTAAGTTTTGTCCCAGATGTGGAGGTACACTTTCTTTACCCGAAGGAAATAGATTGTCATGTCTCAAGTGTCGTTATGGATTATATATCAAGCCATTAGTGACAAACGTAGTGATTATTGAAAATAATGACGGTGATATCCTTTTGGTGAAGCGTGCCTGCGATCCTCAAAAAGGACAATGGGATGTGCCGGGTGGATTTATCCAACCAAAGGAAAGTTTTGACGCGTCAGTAAAGCGGGAGCTTATGGAAGAGCTCAATGTCAGGATTGCGATTGATCGTATCATCGGCATATATACTGATACGTATTTATTTGACGGAGTAACAAATGATACGATATGTATTATGGTTGCAGCTCATATCATCTCAGGCGCAATTACGCCCGACGAAGATGCAGAAGCTTTTGAGTTTTTTTCAAAAAAAGAAATACTAAAACAAAAAATAGCGTTTGAAGGTGTGCGAAAAGGAATAGAAGATTATATAAAATCAACCACCTCTTTTCCCAATTTAACCGCATAGTTTGTCCCCCTGTCATGAGGGTAGGTCATATCAAGATTGGCAATAAAGAAATTTTTTACTGGCGTTTCAAAATCTGGCTTATTTTTGATAAAGCTTTTATCAAATATGGGTTGTGCAAACGAACCCTTAAAAAGATACGTGTTTATGATATCTGGGCTCTTGCGAGTTATCCTTTGTATGTGCGGCAAAAAATGATTGACTATGTCATTTTTATCCATATTCATACGCGGATCATCTCTTTCAAGATAATTACCGATATACAAAAGATGATGATTGTTATAATTTTTCTTATCAATAAAATGAGTGTGTTGCACCATCACAGTAAAAGGAATATGAGGGATCATGATGTTAAGCCAGTAAATTTTGTCAAGAAACGGTTGTTTTGTTTCAATTATGAGATTGTGCGCATGAAGATAATTGATGAGGGTTAATCGCGTATGGTATGCTCGTGGAAAAAAATGACGAGTGAGTTGTGTGAGAATTGGCGTGGGTAGAGTTGAGATGATTATGTCATACATCTCACCATCAACTGAGATCATACTCCCCTTTTTCTCGCAAGAAGTGATGGTATGATTTTTTTTTATGACTACTCCTTGTTTTTTTATTGTTGTTTCAAGATAATCAATAAAACTTTGGAATCCGCCTTCAATATAACCTAAACTCCGTGTTCTTTTCTTGATGCGACTCCAGATAAAAGACGCGACTATATTCCCCGCATATTTACCGAACTTTTTCCGAAAAAGCTCTCTCCATAAGATATTCCATGTATCGTACCCCATTGTTTTTTGCAAAAATTCTTGCGCAGTCATGTGTTCATAAAGTGTCAAAAAGGGAGAGCATTTTAAAAAAGCAAGAGCTGTTGATGTGCGCATTTTTTGAAAAGAAGAGAGGAGAGGAAATGATAAAAGGTCAAGAGGTGAGCTGAAAGGATAGATGGATATTT
>CAYJVA010000055.1:0-6110 GCA_964373465.1 uncultured Gammaproteobacteria bacterium | reverse complement strand
AAGGAATACATCAGCTAACACGGCATATCTGGTTACGGCTTTTTACAAAAGCCTCCACCCATATTTGCCTCCGCTACGCTACGGCAAACATCAGATATATACCCATCGTAGTTGAAATTACAAAGAAATTTCAACGTACGAAGGGTTATACCGTCCCGCCTTGGCGGGATTGCAATCTCATCTGAAAGCGGTATACCGAAACGTTATATGAACTATTAAGCACTATAAGATTTAGACTTTCTCTTCTTTATTCCCCGAATGATATTTTGTATGCACCTCTTTCAACCTGACATTCGTCACATGAGTATAGATCTGCGTAGTTGCGATATTTTTGTGTCCCAACATCTCCTGAACAGAACGAATATCAGCCCCATGAGAGAGTAAATCAGTCGCGAATGAATGACGCATCACATGAGGACCGATCCGAAATACAATCCCCACTTTTTTTCTATACTTTTCAATCAACCGTTCAATTGACCGTGCGGTCAGACGAACCTGTTCGTGACTTAACCCTTCAAGAATCTGCTCTTTTCTTGTCTTGATTTTAGGTCCTGAATAGCGTATAAAAACAGGATGGTAGATGTCATTTCTTCTTTCAATATAACGTGAAAGCCACTCTGACGCACTTTCTGATAAGAAGACTACACGAGCCCGACCTCCTTTTCCTATGATACCAAACTCCCTTGTATCAAAGTTCACTTGATCACGGTTTAAACCAACCAATTCCGACACGCGAAGTCCTGTGGAAAAAAGCAATTCTAGGATAGCACGATCTCGCAGACCGCGGATTGTGTTTGCATCTGGCGCAATTATCAGTTTTTTTACCTCATCTTCAGTCAAAAACTTAATAGTCCTATCGCGAGTCTTGCCGAGCTCTATCATCTCAGGAGACATGACAGAAAGCTTTTTTTTAAGAAGAAATGTGAAAAAAGTGCGAAGTGCCACGAGAAAATAATTTTGAGTCTGCTTTTTAAGTTCTCCTTTTGTGGGATTGAGATATTCACGTGACAGGTAAAGACGAAAACGACGGATTGTATCATCGGTGATTTTTTCAACGACGTATTCCTTTGTCTGATTTTTGTCTAACAACCACTGAATAAAAAAACGGAGATAATAGTCATACATACGGATCGTACGAGGGGACAGGTTCCGATCAATCTCACTATATTCAAGAAACTGTATCAACGCTTGGTTTATATCCATATTCTATATATTAAACGACATCTTTGGTAAAAATCAAGCGAATATATTGATTTTTTAGTATACTATCTTTTATGAATAACAATCAGGAAAAAGCGCCACAAAACAGTAGTAATAGTGAAATAAAAATCGCAGATCTATCTGCCAGATTAGCAGAACAAGAGAAAATGATTAGCGCTCAAAGAGAAGAAATTAATCAACTCTATGAACGTATACGATCAGACCAGTCCGCTCACTTGACTCAAATTCATGCTTTAGAAAATGATATATATTTACTCAGAGAAAAAGCAACGCTTGATGATCTTACCCAACTCTACCGAAGAAATTCTTTTGAAATAGAGTTAGACAAAGAGATATCAAGAATAAATTTATCTCAATCTGATGAACACAGAGAACATAGAAAAGGAAATATATTAAAAGATCTGAGCGTAATATTTATAGACGCTGATCATTTCAAACAGATTAACGACACTCGTGGACATAAAGAGGGAGATAATGTGTTAAAGCAGATTGCACATATATTGAAAAATAGTGTACGAAAAAGTGACTTTGTGTGTCGTTGGGGGGGCGAAGAGATGGTCATCGGACTCCCGGGAGCTGATGAATCAACAGCGTATGAAACCGCGGAAAAAATAAGAAAAAAAATTCAAGACAACACAGGACATACTGTCTCTATGGGAATTGCAAGTTATGAAAGCAGTATGAGTCGCGCAACTCTTATAGAGCGTGCAGATCTTGCCATGTACAAAGCCAAACATAAACCAGGGGGACGAAATTGCGTAGAACGCTACTCACATTTTACTCCAGAAGATCATAAACAGTACAAATCATTTTCAAGATAATTTATTTTTCTTCTCTATCTCAATACTATATAATAGAGTTACTTTTTATAATAACACAGATAAGGAAGGGTCGCATAGTGGCCGAGTGCGCGCGCTTGGAAAGCGCGTATCCCGATTAAATCGGGATCGCGGGTTCGAATCCCGCCCCTTCCGCCACGTTTTACATTCAGCGAAATTGAAAATCTAAACTTTAAAGAGCCTATCACATAAATCCAATTCATAAGTGAGAGAGTAAAAATAGCGATTTATACTTTCAAAAGAGCCCGTTTAACCCCCGAGGTTAAATATTAAATATTTGTCATCCGAATTTGTTTTGCGTCAACTATACTATATACTATGAAAGAAAAAGAATACTCGGTCATAAAAAAATTTTCCCATCCAAACGACTATTTTCATCTTGATTATTCTTCTTCTCGTAGTCCTTTTTTAGACATGATCAAACCTATCTCTGATAAACGCGCTGTGCTACACCCAAAAATTATCCAATTATGTGATGAAACAATTCCCTTTATAGAAAAAACAGTTGTTTTTCAGTTAAATGATTATGTTAAATGGAACGAAGAAACAACTCATCCCATATATACTCCGCATATCATTTTTAACAAACAAAACACTGTTATTGTTCTACCGACCCGGTTCAATGAGTATATTCAAAATGATGATCCTGTTCAATTAACAGATTCTATTATTTTTGTCTTAAGTGTTATAGAATGTGAAAAGATAAGAAACGTAATATCAGATACATCTAACAGAGCTGAATCGTATGCATCGCAGGTGCTCATCGATCATGGATTAGAAAATATAAAAAAGAATGAATGGCGACAGCGTATTTTAGCCCATTATCCACATGGATTAGAAACTGATAAAAAAGCATGAACAAAAAATATTATTTAGTTTTATTAATTATAATTATTTTATTTACCTTTTTATTTTTTATGCCATCAAAAAAAAATAACACTATGAAAGATGGAAAAACATCTAATAAGAGCAAACATTATACCGCCTTGATCAAAACAAGCGCGGGAATTATTGAGATATCGCTTTTTGCCGACAAAACTCCCATAACAGTTAATAACTTTGTATCTCTTGCCAAAAAAGAATTTTATAACAATACTATCTTTCATCGGGTGATTAAAGGCTTTATGATACAAGGAGGAGATCCCAAAGGAGATGGCACTGGAGGCCCTGGATATCAATTTGATGATGAGCCATTTGAAGGAGAATATATCAGAGGAACTGTCGCCATGGCAAATGCTGGTCCCAATACCAATGGAAGTCAATTTTTTATCATACATCAGGACAATCCGCTTCCTAAAAATTACGTGATTTTCGGAAAAGTCATAAAAGGTATTGAGACAGTTGATAAAATAGCTGAATCAAAAGTTGAGACAAATGAGGGAGGGGAATTTTCAAAGCCAACAGTTCCTGTGAAAATCATTTCTGTAACAATTAAAGAACAGGAATCATCACAATCCGAATGATAGCACAAAAACATTGTATACTATTTATTACTAGCAGTAAAGAAAAGTTTTTGGAAGCACAAATCACCATACCTGAATTGGTTCAACTCACTATTGATCTTGAGGAAATTCAAGAAAATAACACCAAAAAAATTATTGAGCATAAGTTAAAACAAGCACAAGCATACCATCATGATTCATTGATTGTCGAAGATACTTCTCTTTATTTCCATTGTCTCAATGACGCATTACCTGGGCCGTTTATCAAACACTTCATGAAAGTACTCGGCAATGACGGACTCTATACTCTTTGTATGAAATACAATAATTTTAGTTCAATTGCAAAAACCATCCTTGGATATTATGATGCCTCTTCACAAAAAAATATTTTTTTTGAAGGAGCAATCAAAGGATCAATTGTTAAACCTATCGGCACTAATGGTTTTGGATGGGATATGATTTTTAAGCCTATTGGATATTCGCGTACGTTTGCGCAAATGACCCGTGGTGAAAAAACATCTTTTAGTATGCGCACGCTTGGCTTTGGAAAATTAAAAAAGTATATTGACAAACGATCTTACGTATGATATTGTTTTATCATGACTTCAGACAAGCAAAAAATACTTATTATTGAAGACGATATATATATTCGTGATGTGTATGAGGAAATACTCACTAAGGCTGGATATGACATCATTACCGCAGTTGATGGTCAAGAAGGTGTAGTAAAAGCACAAGAGGGAGGATATTCTCTTATTCTTCTTGATGTAATGATGCCCAAGCTTGATGGACTTGGGGTACTTCGCGAACTGAAAGAATCCCCTCCCAAAAAAACAAATGGACATATCATTCTTCTCACTAACCTCGCACATAATACCATTATTGATGAAGCGAAAAAACTTGGAGCATTCAGCTATTTTATCAAATCTGACCTCAACCCAGATGAATTAGTTCAAAAAGTAAAAGAAGTGCTTCAAGATTTCATCCATAAAAATTGAACATCTCTTCATATACCCTCTTTTTTATCAAGAGAGTAGGGTAAGAAAAGCTTCTTATGACAACTTAATCGCTATTTATAATATCCTATAATATATATTGTGATTTTGAATGAAAGATCGGCAACGATAGGACATAACTTGTCGTTTTTTCCAAACATTACATAAAACTCAAAGAATATATATGATTACAAATTATACTGTCAGTTTATTTTGAGCTCTCCTCTCTTGAGTATTGCTTAAGACGTCGTAAAAGATACAATTTACGACGTATTATGTCTTATTCTCTTTTCACTCTTTCTATCTCTTTTTACCAAAAATAGTTAATCCCTTTATCAAACATACAATGTACAGGAGATTACGATAGCGAAGAAGAGTCAATAAACTCATTGTTTGCTTAATCATTTTTTTTAAAACTACTATAGTATTTTATATTTATTCAAACGATATATTTTATTTCAATCAGCGCTCAACTCCTCTCTTCTCTTATCGCTTTGGTTAGATAAAAATTAGATTATTACAACGGTATAAACTATCACTTTTGTGCTCAAAAATAATAAAATGAGCCTTTATCAATATAAGCACTTATCCACATAGAGTGCTTGCCATCAATACTACAGGTTAATATACTATAAGGTAGTATATACACGTCCGTGTATTTTCCTCTTCTCTCTTCCTCTCTAAGAAAAACTCAACCTACTCCCCTCTCTCCCCCACCTCTTCTTACTACTTAACAGAAAGTATTGTAATAATAAAAACAAAAAAGAGCACAAATAAAAATTCTCGCACTCGTGCTTTGAATAATCGTCCATCAATATACGCGTGAAAAAGACCAAGCATGCTGTAAAAAAAAGCAGTTAAAAAAAGAGCAAAAATGATTGAGCGAATAGGCATAAATGAAAAAATGAGCCCAACCTCTCCAACAAATAAGCTTATCAAGAGGCTATATCTCAATAATTTACTATCAAATAAAGTCGTGGGGTTGATACTCCATAAAAATTGCAATACCACCGGCATTATAAACACTCCTATTAAAATAAAATCCATAAAAAAATGTAATTTAAGGGATAAAATAACACTAAATATAAAAAAAGCGGTAATAGATGCGAGAAAAAAATTAACAGAGAAAGCTACTCTAAAAAGCTGAACACTTTTAACTGCACCAACATTAAAAATATTTGAGGAAAGAAGTAAGGCGTACATAATAATTCCATACAATCCTACAAAAGGAATTCTGGTCAACCACCTCATCGGGAGGAGAAAATAAAACACAGTATAAAAGAGAGTAAAATAAACGGGTTGGATAAAAAGCATAAACCATTCTATACGATTAATCCTTTCAAGAATGGCAAAAAAAACTGCTCCATAAGTAACAATGATAATCAGAGGAATTCCATATCTCAACTGATTAAAGGAGATAAAAGATGAAAAAAAAATAACAAACGATAAAAAAATGCTTGCGAGGATAAAACGTCTTCTCTTCTCTATTTTAACAAAGGACTCAAAAATAAGTGAAAATAATCCTCCCCACTGTCTTGACATAAGTATAGTATCATTATTATACCGCTTTCAGATGAAATTGCAATAAATCCTTTCATCTTTCAGCGGTATAA
>CAYJVA010000054.1:0-6181 GCA_964373465.1 uncultured Gammaproteobacteria bacterium | reverse complement strand
AAGATTAAGAGTATTTTGACTTAACTCCTCATAATCATCAAACCTGTAAAATCCCTTATAATGTGTTGATTTATTATTCTCTCTGTTATTATCTAGTGGATTCGGATTTATTGACCAAAAACCTTGTATAATTCCGTTTCTTTTTAAGTGATCTACTTTTTCATAATAGCTTTTTGTAATAGGAGTATTACCAATAATAATGATCGGGATTTTTGAGGCGGAAAAACTAGAAACGCGGATATTTATACTCTTGCCGATAGCTTTTAGCATTGTGTCTGACCTCAAAAGCCCGGGGTTACCCTGATGAGTTCTGTAGTCACCAATACAAACTACATTTTTAGTTGCTGGGGTAAATTCCCAGTTCCAAACAACAGACATTTTAACTTCTATAATCATTAGAATATTTTCTGGTTTTTGGATAATTCCTTTAGTTTTACAAATCACCACATCAGCCGACGATTGATTAGTCAATCCAATTTCTTCAGAGATTACTCCTTGTACAGAATATCCGCCGACCCTTCCTGCTATTTCGCTAAATAAATCAGTTGCCCATTTTTCCGTATAAGAGCCTATCAAGGAATTTCTGCTTTGTAAGGTTGTTTTTGTCCCTTCATAATTTTTAGGCCAATAAGCTAAAAACTTTTTATTTTTCGTGAAATAAAAAAGTTTCTCCGGCGTTGCAAACTCAAGAGATTTAATAAAAAAGTCTTTTTCTTGATTTTGATTCCAAAGTGTTGGCATAGTTTTATTTAAAAATGAACAATTGTTTCATCGTTTTGATTTTGCAAAAAAGATAATAGAGCTTGTGTATTATTTTTGAGCTCATCAATCAATTCTTTATCAACTTGTTTACGTAATAATGGTCTATTCATAAAACTATTTTATTAAGTCCTCAAATTATTTATTGCACTTTCAATATAATGATACCAAATAAAATAAAATTCGTGTGTATTTTATATTTTATCAGACATCAACTTCTTTACAAAATAAAAATAATAAAGAGTGTTTAATTATCAACTTAACCATCCTAACTCCTTCGCTCTTTTTTCATACGGATCAAAAGCATACTCTTTTCTCCTGTTTTTTAAGACACGTTTACTTCTCAGAATATCAATGCCAAATCTTTGAAGAGCATTTGAAAAAGTTAATTGCTCTATCTGTTTATCAGAAAAATGGTGTTGTTGTAAAAAATACTCAAAAAAAGGCCACCATGCGATCCCCGGGATACCAGACATATAAGGATTGTCAATTTTTTCCGCCAGTGAATGCGGAGCGTGATCTGTCTCAATCCAGTCAATTTTTCCCTCTTTTAAATAATGAAATAATATATCTCGAGAATGTGGTTCTCGCAACGGAGGATTCATTTTCCAATACAGTCCATTTTTATCATTCATCTGACTCCAATCATATATAAAATGATGAGGACATACACCAGAAGATACATCCATTCCCTGCTTTTTTGCCTCAATCACCACATCAACCGCACGAGGAGAAGATATATGAGCGATATGTAATTTTCCAACAAACCCAGATTCTCTCACTAAATTCAACTGATCATTGACTGATTCATACTCAGCGTTTTCAGGACGCGCATAACAATGGGTAATTGGTTTTGTGTAATCCCAACTTTTTATATCTAAATAAGATTCTTTCTCACAATGAACCACAAGCACTCCCTCATATCCTTCACGCGCTAATGTAGTATACAGTCCTTTTTGATCTTTTTCAGTAACAACTCCTAGATTTCCGACTGAATGTCCTGCATAAAGCTTCATTCCTATTACTTGTCGAAACTCTCGATACACATCTACTGCTCTCTTCACTTGTTCTGGATTTGCGGTAAGTCCCATATAAAGACCATAAAATACGCCTCTTATATTCGCATCTTTTGCAAGCTTTAATCTCTCTAATACTAATGCTCTTGTGATTATGGGAGGGTCGGTATTGGGCATA
The DNA here is from genome assembly GCA_964373465.1 of uncultured Gammaproteobacteria bacterium. Lineage (GTDB taxonomy): Bacteria > Patescibacteriota > Microgenomatia > UBA1406 > HO2-37-13b > DATDVH01. Next base: position 4,228 of record CAYJVA010000054.1, on the reverse strand, counting down.
TCAAAAACCGCATCTAATCCAGAGTCATAGGCTACTTCCAACCCATGTCTCACGGTCTCTTTATATTTCTGGTTAAAATCGCGAAAATGAACATGTGGATCTATATACATACTCTTTTATGCTCCGCTCTTATTTTATCAAATATGAACAGATAGAGAAAAACAAGAACCTCAAACTCTGAGAATATGTTTGGAGACTTGAAAAAGAAGGATAGACATCAAGTCTATAGGTCTGTATATAGTATACATATTCAATACGTAAAAAGATATCCTTTAGACTTTCATTTTACTCCAAGAAAATATATAATCGGAGGCGAATAATAATTATTATATTTTTTTAAGAAGAAATCATATTATGGAAAAAGAAAAGAGAATTGTCAAGCCCTTAAATTCGGAAGGCAGGGGGGAAAATAATCTTGCGGAAGAAAATCATTCTGACAGATTCAAATCAAGACTTCCCTCAGGTTTAATGATACTCGCAACGCTTGCAACTCTTTCTCCATGGAACAATGTAAAAGCAGAAAAACCAGATTCCTATATTCCTCCTCATCCGCTTCGTCAGACAGGAAGATTGCAACCGACAAAACAAGAATCTACTCTTGTCATTCCAGAAAAGGAACAATCGCCAATGACTACACAAGAATCTCCAGAATCATATCATATAGAAGAAACCGATCCATTTAGTCAACAAGGAAAACTTGAGAATTTTGTGGCGAATTATATCTTTATGGACGCAAATGAAAAAAAAATAATAAAAGAAAGAATTATTATTCACGAATCAGGAGCTTCATTATTATGTACTTTTCGAACCATTTTACCTTTTATTAAAAGCGAGGATAATCTAAAGACATTTGTAAAAAATGTGAATCTACCCCCTTTACAAAAAGACAGTTTTGTAATCATAGATGATAATCCTACTTTTGGAAAATATGAGCTCGTTATTTTTGATTTTCCCCTTAAACAGTACAAAAATGATTACAGCAAGGTTCCCGAAAATGAAAGAAAGTATATGGAAAAACTTGATAAATATCCCTATATAACAACTACTTTATGGATTGATGGGAAACCAATAACTATCAATCCGTCACAGAATGTTGAATTATTATCACGTGTCAATCCACCCTTTAAAACGCGACTCAATCCTTTTGAGTTCCATCCCGCATACGATATGCAAAAACAACAAATAGTCTTAACAAACAATCTAATTGCTCAAGCATTTTATGATCCTCATAATATTCAAACAATATCTCTAGATAAAGGCAAAACCACTACTGCTATAATGAATCCTATCGCCTACCCATTTAATGAGACAGTGTTATATGGAGACAGTGAATCACGAATGAAGGAAAATTTAAAGGGGTTTTTACTCACCATGCCATATATATTTAGCAACACTGCAGAAGTAGATCGGTATATAGCAACAGGAGATAAAAGCAAATTACGATATATTGCCCTTTATCCTCAAGACCATCCTGCTTTTTTTTCACCTATTAACTCTGGTGAAGCTAGTTTGAATAGACCACTTACACTTCATGCTATGAATGAAGCAGTATCTTTGATTGATCAGGCTGGTCCAGATGCGATAGATTCATTAGTGAAACTCGGCTTACGCGCAGTCTTATCCAAAGAAGATTTACCAATCAATTACCTGGCAACTTTTGATTATATCAAAGGGATCATTTTCATTGATGAAGCAAAACTAACAAGAAATCCTATTAAAAGAATAACTTCCAAAGGAATCGAAAGAGATTCATCGACTGTTGTGCCATTGACGATTAGCACTATCCTTATTGAAAGCGCTGGGATCGGTTATAATAATTATTTTATAAATTCATCAAGACTCCCCCCAAGTTTTAATCATCATTATATGCAAGGAATATGGAAATCAGAATTTGAAAGAAGATTCGCCGTTACATATCAAGATAAACTTTCACCAGATTTGTATGATTATTTAATCCAAGACGCGCTTTTTGTACTTACTTCATACTTTAATAATGCACACTTATACAATAACTCAAATTTTACAGGCTACACAAATTAAGTATGCTGATAAAATATTTTACACCTCGTTGAATCGATTACTCCTTGCATCTTTATTTTCATATTTTATAGTATAAGTAAAGTATGCGATCAAAAATTTTTAGCATTACATTATTCCTTTTTATCTTTCTTGATATAGTGCTATTGTTTTACTATTTTAGAGTAACAAATCAAAACATATCGACTAAAAATGTTACGCCTACTTTGGAAAAGAAAAATGACTACCTAGCCAATGTTCGCTTAACCGCACTCACTGTTGATCGCAATCACTTTAGAAATAATACTGAAGCAAAAGGTACATTCACTGTAGCAAACGCGGATAACGCATCTTTCTCAAATTTATCAGTCGTCTCAAATATATATTATGCGAACGCAAACAAAAACCTTGATCTTGTCAGTGAAAAAATACTTGACACAAATCTCACTTTTAAGCCAAATGAGATAAAAAAAATACCACTTACGCACTCATTTTCTCAAAAAATCAACAATGGTAAGTATTTTGTCACTATTTATATTTTCAGCCATACTGGCATTCCCTTAACTCAATTATCTTATGGCATCAAAGATATGGTCGGTACTAATCAATTCTTAGAAGTTGACTGGAGACAGTCTAAAATAGTAAGTAGTGAAAATGAAGAATTAGCCCCACTTTCAGGTCCTAATTTTGATCCACAGAAAAAACCGCATATTATTCTCACTGTAAAAAATCCACATGCTTTTCCCATCACCGCTACTCCTCATATAAGTATGTTTGCCCATTCACGGATATCAGACAACAAACCCATTACAGAATATCAGGAAAATCCTATTACTTTTGATCCAGAATCTGAAAAAAAAATAGAATTTGACTTGCATCCTCAATCCAAACCAGGTTCATATCTTACACATCTCACCTTTATAGATAATACTAACCAACCGATTTCAGGTATTCAACAATTCAGATGGGTAGTAAATGGACCATCAGGAAAAATACTTTCAATCAAAACTTTGAGTGGAGAGAAATTTTTTGGCACAATCAAAACAACTATTGAAACATCTGTAGTTGGTCCTGCAAATTATTCACGTCTTGATCATGTACGACTTGAATTAAAACTATTTTCAAAAAGCAATCCACGAAACTTTTTAAAATCAGTCTCAAAAGATATGTCTATTGACCCGACACCAAACAAAGTAATATTTCCTGTCGAGTTTCCCTCAAATCTTTTTACAAACCCCGCCATCAATATAAAAGTAACATTAACTGCGTTAGATGAGAACACCCTACTTCATTCACTTGACCAAGATATTTCCCTCTCCATAAGTCAATCAAAACAAAATCAATATATCATTTTATTCTCTATTACATTTGTACTGTTGTGCGGATTATTTATAGTACTTTATTATGTCAGGAAAAAAAAATCGTTTACCACAGCGCGTCATTTTTTGCTCATTTTTAGTCTTTTTTTAGCACATATTTTTTTTCTTTCATTCACATCTGGAACGATTTTAGCGGCTACTAGTATTTCTTGCGCCAGAAGTTCTGAATCTAACTGTCAAAATACTACTAAATATACACAACCAACTTTTTCATTCAATAACATCAACGCTCCTGCTGAAGCACATGTCAATGACGAAGTAACCGCAACAGGAAGTATTAATTTGACCGCTTGTGGTAATGCCTCTACTATTTATAATTTTGATGTATGGAGTCCTTCAGGAGGCGTTGACTGGTACGATTACTATTGGGGAGTTTCAGATTTTATCGTAGAGGGCGCGGCAATTGATCCAGGAGTACATACTATTTCTGCATATCAACAGTTATGGATCTATACTCCAAGCAATTGTTTCCCTGGATGTAATGCACGGGAAGACGCAAGTCTTACTATCACTATAGAGGACACATTTTATGTATGTACTCCGGAATTCTCCTGCAGACTTTCTGGTTATTATAAAGATCTAATGGATTGCAATGCAAGTGAAGGAATATGTTATTCAACAGGAGACCAATGTGCCACAAATTGCTATCAAAATCCCCCCGATGCACCAATCCCCACTCCTAGTCCTGGTGATCCTGAGCCTGATAGCTATTTAGCATGTTCAACCAACTGCTTTTGTAAAAGAATATACGGACTCGGTACTTCCAATTGTACCCTCGAAGATCAACTTGATATAGAAAGTTGTGGCAACTGCGCACCACCAAAACCACCTCC
>CAYJVA010000053.1:0-6253 GCA_964373465.1 uncultured Gammaproteobacteria bacterium | reverse complement strand
TTTTCCATCTGAAGGATATGCTTTTAATATGCAAAAAGAAAAAGTTTACTCTCTCAAGCCTCACGAAAGACTTGATATACCGCTTCTTGTTTCCTATAAAGAGTTACTTTCACATGAGTCAGTCATAGAAGAAACTGAGGTGAAAGAAACTAAGGAATGTTTGAAAAAAATTGCTAAAGCTGGATTTACTCTTCAAGAAAAAGAAATTGCTCGTGTAGTACGTCTTATTGTCAATGATGAAATGATAGTAAATTTTATCAAAAAATATTCTTCAATTTCATCAGAGATAGGTTTTAATTACCTCAATGAGCTGAAAGAAATTTTTGGCATTTATATGAGAGATAATTATAGAGAAAGATTAGATAATTTTTTAAGCGCCCATCCAGCTGTGTCTGGAGCTCTTTCAAAAATACTTGCCGATTCACAAAGACAGGATATGGTGAGGCGTAATCTTGCTAAAATAGACGCTGACTCCGATATACAATGGGAACAGTTGGCAAACGAAAGAACGCAGATTTCTCTTGTTTTGAGCCGCTTAATTATACATAAGATTTTTACACCAATCATTCGTACTCTTGATAAGAATCTTGCAAAATTCGAAACGGAAAGCGGTAAACAAGCAAGAAGTCAATCGGCTTTACGCTTAAAAGCGTATATTTCCAAAAATGCCGGGTCTTTTTTTGCCAAAGCATCAGCCGGTATTTGCACTGCTGAAGATATTGGCCTTTTTGAAAAAGCATACCATTTCCATTTAAATATTGTGGAAAATGACGAAAAAGTAGTAGGTAATAATCAGGCGTATATCATCGTTGAAGGCAATGAAAAATCTTTGGTTCTGAGAGGATTTAACCCCAGATCGGATTTTATAAGTCAAATTGATGTTGAAAACTATTGTGAGGAAGTTATAAGAATCGGGAGACAATTTCAAAAAGATAATATATTACATAAGATATATATTACTGAACAAGGCGTTTGGCATGCGCTATCCAATCGAGAGGAAGTCGCGGCGTTACTTAAAAAAAAATATTGTAAAGAAAAAAACAAAAAACCTTACACCTTACAAGTGGCAAGCAATCATAGTATTCATGTCCTTTACGAGATTTAATTAGTATGAATGAAAAAACATTAGAAAGTCCACCTGTGAAATTAAAGTTAGCACAAACAACAAACCAACAGGAGGCTTTAAATTTTATTAGGAATATACCATTTGAAGAAGCATACGCTGATTGGAGAAGCAGAATATCTAAATTCCTATAAGAATATAGCGGAAATTGGAAAATAATATACATTCAGGACAATGAAGGAACAAATTCTGGCTTCAGTATAATTTCAGACTCAAAAGATAAGTTAAAGAAATGGAGCAAAAAATTTCAATCTGCTGGATGGATTCAGACTCCTATTAATATAGATACATCAGTTCAATTTGCATATTTTTATGTTTTTCCTGAAAAAAGAGGAAAAGGTCTTGGAGAAAGGGCAATCGAAGCAATAAAAACTAAACAGCGTGAACAAGGTAAAAAAAGAATTTATGGTTTTTCAAGATACCTAAATGTTATTCCGTTGTACCAAAAAACGGGTGCAAAAATAATAAATCAAGAACGGTTAGGAAATGAAACAAGAACCTATTATTATTGGGATTTAATAGACGAAAAAAATGATTAGAATACATCGCCTCACATTATATAGTCGGTGAAAAACGAAGCGGCAGAACTGTCTTTGTCAACTCCTGAACGATTACTTTTATGACGCTTGCAATCTGAAGTGGATAGTATATAATACCTATGATGATAAAAAAACTTTTTATCACACAGTTTTTTTAAGTTTTATTTCAGATTGGCAGAGAAAAGCAATACATGCCCCAATCTGGGGTTTTTTGTTTTATGAATGGATTTATTTTAGGTCAAAAATTAACACAGGAGCACATGTTCACAGGTGATGGAGAGCGAATTCCGGTGACTCAAATAAGCGTTACTCCTTGTTATCTTATTGCCATCAAAACTATAGAGAAAGACGGATATAGCGCCGTTCTTCTTGGAGGTGGGTTGGCAAAAAAGATGCAAAAGCCCACACAAGGAAAACTATATAAAGCGGGGATAAAAACTCCGCTTCGTTTTTTACGAGAGATCAGATTAGATAAAGATGTGCAATGTATTCAAAAAGAGGAAAAAAGAGGTATACAATGGGGTACACATTCACTGATGATAGGTGATGAGCTGAAAGCATCATTTTTTTTTAAGAAAAATGATCGTGTTGTTTTAACTGGTATATCAAAAGGCAAAGGGTTTGCAGGAGTGGTAAAAAGACATCATTTCAAAGGTGGTCCACGTACTCATGGTCAGTCAGATCGTGAGCGAGCGCCTGGCTCAATAGGCCAGACGACTACACCCGGACGTGTATATAAGGGAAAACGAATGGCAGGACGAATGGGAAATGATACCATAACGATTAAAAACATACAGGTTGTTGAAGTAACTGATCTTACATTGACAGTGAAAGGATTAGTGCCTGGAGCGAGGAGAGGATTGTTGATAGTCAAAAGTCAAAAGTCAAAAGTTTAAAGTCCAAAATTATTTTGATATGGAAGATAAAAATATAAAAAAGACGGTATCGGTGAACAGGAAAAAAGTAACAAAAACGACAACAGAAAAAAAATCTTTCTTGGAGACGAGCGTGTATGATATTGAAGGAAAAGAAATAAGTACTTTCCCATTACCAAAAGAGATTTTTGATGTGAAAGTAAGTAATAGGCTTTTAGCTCACTATGTCAGAGTATATCTTGCAAACCAACGGAGAGGAACTCAATCGATCAAAACAAGAGCTGAGGTCATTGGTTCAACACGCAAAATATATCGTCAAAAAGGGACAGGTAGGGCCCGTCACGGGAGTCGCAAAGCTCCCATTTTTGTTGGAGGGGGCTCTGCGCATGCGCCAAAACCACGAGATTATTCTCTTAAAATGAATAAAAAACAAAAATTAAAGACACTGTATGGCGCTTTATCTCAAAAGGCACAAGAGGAAAAGATTACTATCATAGAAGGTCTTCTTGATATTATCCCAAAGACAAAACACATGGTTGCAATTCTCAAGAAAGTATCACTTGACCGAAAAAAGAGACTTCTTCTGATCGCTCCACTAAAAAGTAACAGTGTGTTAAAACAAGCGTCAAGAAATATCAAAAGGATTGAGTATATGACTGTGGGATCATTAAACGCATATACAATCCTCAAATATTCTCATCTTATTTTTGCAAAAGAAGCATTATCAGAATTACCAAAAAAGCATATATTATGAGATTAGATGATATGATCAAACGACCAATAATCACAGAAAGCGCTTTACAGAAAGTCAAATCTTCAGTGTATGCTTTTTATGTGAATACGCACGCAACAAAGCATCAAGTAAAAGAAACTATAGAAAAGCTTTTTGACGTTACTGTGAGCTCAGTGCGTACCATTACTAGAAAAGGAAAACTTAAGAAAACAGGAAAGCGAATGATTAAAAAGCGTAAAGCTGATACAAAAATAGCATATATACATGTTTCAAAGGGAAAGATTGATCTTTTCCCGCATACATAAAAAAGTATGAATATATCTCAATCCTTAATTCAAAAAACAGGAGAACCCGAAAAAAAACTTACCCATATTTTAAAAAAGCATTCAGGGAGAGATGCCTTGGGTCATATATCTGTACGGCATCAGGGAGGAAGACAAAAAAGATATTATCGCATCATTGATTTTAAGCGTACCAAAAGGAATATCATAGGTACGGTGAAAGGTGTTGAATATGATCCAGGGAGAACTGCGCACATTGCATTAGTTGAGTATCAGGATGGCGAAAGGCGATATATCTTACATCCTGAAGGATTGCGAAAGGGAGATACTATCATCTCGGGCGATTCAGTTGAAATCAAAACTGGTAATGCACTACCTCTTCGTGTTATTCCTATTGGAACTTTTATTCATAATATAGAGTTATATCCTTCACAGGGAGGTCAAATTATCCGTAGTGCCGGAGGATATGCAACTATTATTGCAAAAGATGAACGCTACGCTCATATCAAACTTCCCTCAAAGGAAGTACGTAAAATTATGATCAATTCGTATGCAACCATAGGACAGATTAGTAATATCGGGCATAAGTTGGAGATTATTGGCAAGGCAGGGAGAAAGCGATTGATGGGTATTCGTCCCACAGTGAGGGGAGTTGCTCAAAATCCACGTTCGCATCCGCACGGTGGAGGAGAGGGTAAATCAGGTGAAGGTATGATCCCAAAAACCCCATGGGGTAAATTAGCCAGAGGAGGAAAAACAAGGAAACCAAGAAAATGGACCAATAAATTCGTTGTTAAAAGTAGAAAGTAACTGATATTTTTATATAGTATGGAAAGCAAGGCATATATCAAACACACAAAAACATCACCCAAAAAGTTGCGTCTTATTGTAAAAAGCATAAAAAAAATGTCAGTGAGAAAGGCATTAGATACCTTGTTTTTAAGTCGTGAGCGTGCATCAAAAATACTGTATAAAAGTATACTGTCAGCTCTGAATACGTTTTTATCATCTTCAAAAGAAGATGTTGGTATGGTACAGTTTAAAGTTTTGACCATTGAAGAAGGGTCTCGATTAAAGCGTTTTAGAAGTGGATCGCGAGGAACAGCAAAACCATACAGAAGAAAAATGTCACACATTAAAATTGCATTGGTAAAACATAATTAAAATAAAAACATAAAAAATATGGGACAAAAAGTTCATCCACACGGATTACGACTTGGGGTATTGTTTAGCTGGGATTCTCGATGGATTTTTACAAATAAAAAAATATACAAAAATATTTTATTAACCGATATCAAAATACGTCAAGGAATAATGAAAATTTTTCAATTTGGAGATATTACTCAAGTTGAGATAGAACGTGCGATCAATAAAATTACCTTAATTATTCATTCAGTTAAACCAGGAGTGATTATTGGACGCGGAGGAAAGGGGCTTGAGGAAATTAAAAAATATGTTATACACAGTATTGGCAAAAAAAAAGTAGAAAAAGAAAAAATAAAAATTGAACTTAAAATTGAACCAGTCAAAAGGCCATATCTTAATGCTTTGTTTGTCGCGCGCGATATTGCACAAAAATTGGTTAGACAACTCCCGCATAGGATTATAGTTCATCACACGATGAATAGAGTAATGGAGTCCGGGGCTCGTGGAATTAAGGTGCAACTTGGAGGAAGAATAGCAGGTGTATCTATATCACGCCGTGAAAAGTATTATGAGGGTACAGTCTCACTTTCAACAATTAGAGAAAATATCAATTTCGCCAAATTTCCCGCACTTACTAAGTCTGGATACGTAGGGGTGAAAGTGTGGATAGCAAGATAGTCAAAAGTCCAAAGTCCAAAGTCTAAAGTACTTTTAATTTTTAATTTTTGACTTTTAATTTCCATTATGTTAGCGCCAAAAAGGCAAAAATATCGTAAACAATTCAGAGGTGTATGGAGAAAAATTGCAGTAAAGGGTAATGAGCTGAATTTTGGGAGTTTTGGTATCACTGCGATTGAGCCAGGTTTTATAAAAGATCGTCAGATTGAGGCGGTGAGGCTTATCCTTGCTCGTGCGACAAGAAAAACGGGAAAGTTTTGGATACGGATATTTCCAGACAAACCATATACCAAAAAACCACCAGAAGTCACAATGGGATCAGGAAAAGGAGAGGTAGCATATTTTGTGAGCGTGGTGACCAGAGGAAGAGTATTATTTGAGATTGATGGGTTAGCACAAGATGAAGCGCGTAAAGTCTTTAAAAATGTTTCAAATAAATTACCAGTAAGAACGAAAATTGTACAGAAAAAATAATATTTATGAGAAGAAAAATTATTGACTCATATAGAGAAAAATCAGAATCAGAATTAGAAAAAGATCGAGTCCATATGATAAAAGAGATTGCCCTATTACAGCTTGCGTTAAAAATTAACCCGTCCAAAGATACCAATGCTCTTTTTAAAAAAAGAAGAGCTTTGGCGATACTTGAAACAATATTACAGGAAAAAAAAGTACAAAGTGGAAAGGAGAAATAAAATATGTCAAAAATATTGATTGGAGTAGTAACGTCAGTAAAAATGCAAAAAACAGTGTTAGTTCAAGTTGAGAGAGTTTTTCAACATTCTCTCTATAAAAAAATTATCAAAAAACACAAAAAATATAAAGCACGAAATGAATCATTACCCTTAAAAGAGGGCGATATGGTTGAGATAAGAGAG
>CAYJVA010000052.1:0-6475 GCA_964373465.1 uncultured Gammaproteobacteria bacterium | reverse complement strand
ACAAGAGATAATGGTTCATCTGACGCGCGTTTTTTTGTGGAAAAAAATATACCTGTTTTATTATGTAAACCTATTGGTGGTAGTATTCATACCAATGAAGAATGGATTGATATCCCATCGCTTGAAAAATACTATAAAGTTTTGAAAGTATTTGTTACTCTATAATGATTATGGATTCTATTCAAGACGTTCTTAAAAAATTCAATCCGCTGACTGACAAATATATCTCGCGTGAATATCAATCATATGGAGTGTATTTGGCAGAGAAGCTTGATGATGAGAGACGAAAAAGCCTGTATATCAAGCTTGCCAAAACTATCTCGCGTTCGGTTCTTGAGGAAGCTTTGCGATTTGTGACCGACGCGAACGCTCGTCGCAAAGGAGCATTATTTATGTGGAAGTTAAAGGAACTTAAAGTATTAGGGGGTTATACGAAAAGGTACCCGCCCAAAAAACAATCGATTAAAAAATAGGTGAACAGAGCTGTCTTTTTTTATATATATCACAAATGAACAATCGTATAAAAGTGATATACCCATCGTAGTCCCGCCTTGGCGGGACGTACGGAGGGTTATGCCGTCCCGCCTTGGCGGGATTGCAATCTCATCTGAAAGCGGTATACATAGTTTAACGCAGATTTTTTACCCATTAGGACTTCGCGAGATGAGTTTATCAGAGACACTGACGAGTACAAATAATTTTGTATATCCATCGTAGTTGAAATTGCAAAACAAATTGAACTACGATGGCTATATAGTATTGAAATAGTTTGCTCAAAACATATATATCACTAATAAACGATCGTACGATAGTGATATATATAGAACAGTAAGTAGTATTACATAAAAAGCATAAGAAACCGTCAGAAAAGGATTTTATAAATATACACAAATCAACGATCGTTGTAAATCAATTCGTCGTTTTTTTATTTAGAAAATTTTATTTTTTCATTTTTCATTTTTAATTTTTAACCTAATAATATCCCCATGCCCAAAAAGCATAGTGGACAATTCCTTTTTTCAAAAGAGCTTGAATTTTTTTGTCCACTGATTGTTCATCTTCAAACCACACGATATGATAGGTAAGAGGCGGTTCTACATAGTTGATCTCAGTTTCTTCAGAAAGCGCGTCTCGTCTGATCACGCACTTTTTCCAAGAACATTTACCCAGAAAGTTTTTCTTGATGTGTGCAAGTGTAAGGCTTTTTGCTTTTTTGATGGTTCTTTTTTTCTCGTCTACAATCCAATCATAACCATACATGCCAAAAACGACAGTTATTTGTTCAGGAGAAAGGATAGTGGTAAATTGATCAATTGCTTGCAGAAGATCATAATCGGAAGTTGACCCTTTCTTAAGTGGGAAGTTGGGACCTGATTCACCCTTGGTTTTATGGAGATCATACGCCATGATATAAAAGTGATCAACGGATTTTTGGAGAGCCTCCAAATCATACGGTCTATGGCGATAGAATTGATCACCAAAAAGCGTCATGGCAAACGTAAGTTTGGTTAGTTTTAGTTGATTGGAAAAGCGTTGTACGAACGAGGTGATTTGTTCTACTGTTTTATCAGTTGGCAGACTTTGTATCTCAAGATCTAAAAGTATGCCGTGATAATTATATTTATGTGCGATGCGAGTCACCTCTTTTGTGACATTTTGAAAGAGTTTATCATCTGACAGCATGGTTTCCAAGATCGTGGTGTTTGACAGATGAAAAACAAGGAGGGCATCTTTTTGATCTGGCGGAATGTGAATAAGATTTTTATATCCTGATTCTGTCGTATCAACCCCGATCTGTCTCGTCTGTGTCGAGTCAGGACGGATCAAATCCGGGTCAACCCCGTGAGAGTTTGCTGTAATGCCAAAATAAATGATCCGCGAAGTTTTTATCATCTTTAATGAAGAGATAAAAGGGGGTGTGAAAGTGGTTTCATTTTTATCTACATTCCAATAAGGGATGAATAGACTTGTTGAGAGGGGAGCATCTTTTTTGTCCAGTGGAGTTGGAGTGGGCGTATGAAGTGTTTCTTTTTTAGAGGAAGAAAAAGGTCTTCGGGTTGATATAATTATCATGATACTAACGAGCATACATAATGAAAAAAGTATAATAATTCGTTTCATATAGGTACTTTTTTAAAAATACTGTTGACTTTTGCTTTTTTTTATGAATAATGAATAGTATACCTATGTCAAAAATCATTGTATATACCATCAACAATTGTCCTTTTTGTGAGCAGGAAAAAGCATATCTGAATGAACATACATTACTTTTTGAAGAGAAAAATGTGGATACGAATCGTGCGTATCTTTCTGAGATGCTTGCAGTATCTGACAATTTTACAGGTGTACCTTTTACTATCATTCAAAAAGACGATGGAAGTAAAGTCAGCTTAAAAGGTTTTACAAAAGAGGAGTTTGATACTGCGTTGGGTATTACGGCAGTTCCACCTGTTGCTCCGACTGTGGAGGTATCTACTCCATCTGTACTAACAAGCAATCCTGAAGATAGTATAAAAACACCATCTTCAGGACAGAGTGAGGGAGTTTCCCAGCCTGAATCTTCTCCAACTTCACCACAAGAGACTGTGTTATCGCCACCAACTGACAGTGTTGGATCAATGCCGATTTCTCAGCCTTCTGTTTCTCCTGTACAGCCAGTCTCTCAACCCTCATCGCCACAAGAAAAAGTTCAAGATCAGAAGTTGCAGGATATTCTATCTAATCTCCAAAAAATTTCCGGAATGAATAGCCAACCTGAAGAGAGCCTATCAACTAAGCCAACACATGAGTCAGTAGTATCCATACCGCCACTGTCTGCGCCCGAACCAATCGCCTCGTCTCCCACTCCTTCTTCGTCAAGCCCTGTGTCCGAATCGCCCAAAACAGATAACGAATCATTATCAAGTCAGACGCCAAGCGTCCCATCTCCTTTTTATCAGCCTTTGGCTCCGCACGTTGAGAATACTGAGCCGTTAGTTCCTTCTGCATCGGCGCAACCGCAACCCACAGTATCAGAGAGCGTCCCACCAACATCTCCCCCACCATCAGTTGATTCACAGCCCGTGCCAAATCCCACTTCACCTCCTCCTATCCCTGATTTCCCCAAATAAAGACGATTATATTACCCCTTGACAGGTAAAAAAATCGTAGTAAAATACTACTATATGGATAAAAAACTCGTTTTGAGAAGTCTTTTTCCTCATATACAAGCTCACCTTGCGGATGAGGAGATAACCATATTGATAGGCCCTCGACAAGTGGGGAAAACAACTTTGATCACTTCATTGAAAGACGATTTGATCAAGCGAGGCGCTTCACCTTCTGATATGTATTATTTTAATCTTGATATAGTGACCCATACCTCTCTCTTTCAGAAGCAATCTGATCTCGTTCAATTTATAAAAAGCAGAATGTCAGGTAGAAATAAACTCTATTTTTTTGTTGATGAAGTTCAGCGAATAGAGAATGCAGGACTTTTTTTTAAGGGGATATATGATTTGGGTTTACCGTTGAAGTTGATTCTTACCGGTTCATCTTCGCTTGAGATACGTTCAAAAACCGTTGAACAACTCACAGGACGCAAAAGACTTTTTAGATTGTATCCTTTAAGCTTTTATGAATATCTTTCAGTTCATGATGCTGATCTTGTTTCCTATATCGGTAAAAAGGACCCGTTGGCGCAAGGGGAGATTATGGCTCATTTTAAAACTTTTATTATTTTTGGCGGATATCCAAAAGTTACTCTTGAAACAATCAGAGAAAAAAAAATTTTCCTTTTAGAAGAAATTTTTACCAGCTATGTTGAGAAAGACGTTATCGGATTTTTACGAATACGAGATTCCTTTGCTTTTTCTCAATTGGTGAAAATAATTGCTTCAGAAATAGGCAATTTGTTTAACACAGAAAGAGTGGCGAGAGAACTTGGAATAAAAAGTCAGACCATACGACACTATCTTGATATTCTGAGCGAGACTTTTATCGTACAGAGAGTGAATCCATTTTTTCACTCACCTACAACCGAGATCAGAAAAATGCCCAAGCTTTATTTTTTGGACACTGGTATGCGCAATTTTGCCAAAGAGAACCGTGAATTTTCAATAGATACTTTTCAACAAAGAGCTGATCGTGGGGCGCTTTTGGAGAATTTTATATTGAGCGAATTAGTTAAGCTTGAGGTGAGTGATATTCATTTTTGGAGAACAAAGGATGATGCGGAGGTTGATTTTGTTATTCGGAAAAAAGGAAAAATAGTGCCGATTGAGATCAAATCAGGATCTGAAACAAAGTCATATCTCTCACGGAGTCTTCATTCATTCATCAATAAATACGAACCAGAAAGAGCTCTTATTGTGGCGATGAAACCCGAGAAGACGATCAAAATAAAAAAGACTGAAGTGCATTACCTTCTTCCATATCAATTATCCAAGTTTATTACTGATTTGTGAGTTGTTATCTTATAGTAATTGACAGAAGGGGAAAAATGCTGACCACCTGCAGTTTTTCAGATAGAGCTTATTGAAAAATTAACTGTCATTGCGAGGAGTGGAACGACGAAGCAATCTATTTAACAATATTGAGATTGCTTCACCGAGTTTGTCCTGAGTGTAATCGAAGGATTCGCAATGACACAACAGTCTAAATGGCACTAAGTGCAGGTGGATCAGCTTTATTACCCCTTGACAGGTAAAAAAATCATGCTCAAAAATAAATTTTCACTTGACAAATCCTCATTTTAATACTAATATGAGGAGTATGATCCCAAGATTGATAGAAAAAATCATTTTAGAGAAATTGGTCAAAACTGATAAGGCATTACTTATTCTGGGAGCTCGTCAGGTAGGCAAAACAACTTTGTTGACTCACATCAAAAATCAGCTTGAAAAAGACAGTAAAAAAACACTTTTTATCAATTGTGATTTAGAAGAAGAGAGAAGTATGCTTGACACGACCTCTTTCACTCAACTGCAAAAATTGACTCACGGAGTAGAGTATCTTTTGGTTGACGAAGCGCAAAGATTGAATGATCCCGGTCTGACGATAAAAATCATCTTTGATACGCTTAAAAAGACAAAGCTTATCGTAACAGGTTCGTCAAGTTTTGATTTAAAAAACAAACTGAGTGATCCATTGACAGGGAGATATATTGATTTTACTCTGTATCCTCTTTCATTGATTGAGATTCTGAGTTCAACTCATCTGATGTCTTCTCACCCTCTTCTTGTGCAAAAACAAGCTGATATGGCCATCAATGAACTTCTGTTGTTTGGTGGTTATCCGGATATATATCTGCAAAAGAAAGTTGAAGATAAAAAACTGTTTTTGACAAAGGTCGTGGAAAGTTATTTGTTTAAGGACATTTTCACATTTCAAAAGATTCGCTACAACCACTTAATAAAAGATTTAAGTCAAGCGTTGGCCTATCAGATCGGCGCGGAGATTAATGAAAATGAGCTTGCCAATCGACTGAAGATTGATAGAAAAACCATAGCCAGTTATATTGATATGTTGGAAAAATCATTTGTGATCATCAGGGTGTATCCTTTTTCCCGCAATCCTCGCCGTGAGATCGGCAGAAGATATAAGATTTATTTTGTTGATGTGGGAATACGCAATGGGCTGATAGGAGATTTTAATCCTTTAGCTCTTCGCGCCGATGTAGGAGCTTTGTGGGAGAATTTTCTTATCATTGAAAGGATTAAAAAATATGCGAATCAGGGAAAGTCTGTTGATTATCATTTTTGGCGGACATACAACGGAGCGGAGATAGATTATATTGAAAGGGGTGAGAAAAGCGGTCAGATCATACCGTTTGAGTTAAAATATACGGATAGTTCTCTCACCAAAGGCGCTCTCCAATTCGCCAAAGAGTATAAGAAAAACGTTTCTATCATTAATAAAAAAAATTATCTTGAATTTTTAGGGTATGATCACAGCGATTAAAACCTATAGTCCTTGACAGAAGGGGAAAAATGTGGTAGACTTGAGATATTATTTTTGATAGTATAAAAATATGAGTGAAACAAATACTGAATCTATACCGGTTGAAAAACCACACAACCAAGAGCGTGAAGGCGTGGTGAGAGTTCTGCATCTTTTTTATCAAGAGCGACGACAAAATACTCCGACTCATCGGAGATACGCAGAGCTTGATGCAAAAGAGAATAAAACAGATGAAGAAAAAAAAGAAAGAAAATCACTCAAAAAAAAAATATCTGAAGAAAAAAATGATATTAGTCGTCAATTACTTTTACATTCTGATTCGTATTTTTATTTATTAAATGAAGGAATATTCACGGATCATAGAGATATCCATGAGATAGATTTTCCTGCTTTTATTTCATTTAACAGAAAAATTCAATTTCCGTCAGGTTATAAAGAAGATACATTATTTTGCGACGCAGACCATATAGATTTTTATATTTTACTTGATGAACTTAAGAAAAAGTACAATATATCCAACAAAGAATGGGAAAAA
>CAYJVA010000051.1:0-6531 GCA_964373465.1 uncultured Gammaproteobacteria bacterium | reverse complement strand
ACTCTTTTTCAGTCATATCCTCAAATCCCTGCGGATTTATTTGTGACTTCGTTTTGATTTGGGTTAAATAGGAAAAATAACAACAGTATTGCATAAATCTCAAAATTCACTATACTACATCTATGGACCAGCATCCTATCCCACGACAAATCACGTCGTTTGAGTTCAAACTCATAGGCTTTTTGACACTCCGGCAGTTTATTTATATCGCCATTTTCTCAACAATTGGGGTGATTTTTTTTTATGGCATACCTATTCCAATTATTAATATTGGGGCAACAATTATCTCAGCACTTATCGGACTTGCATTTGCCTTTATCCCCTACAATGAACGACCACTTGACGTATTTATTATTAATTTTATAAAAAAACTTATTTTACCAACACAATATTATTATAATAAAAATAATAACAAGTCACCTTTGCTTGACGCTCGCACATATCCCGCATCAGATGAGATTATAAACGACCATGTCAAAGCAAAACAAAAATTAGCTGAATATCTCAACAAAAAAAATAATGAAACTTCTGAAAAAAACAACAAAAAGCAAAAAATACAAAAAATTATTATAGATGAAAAAAAAACACTCTCTTCACTTAAAAAATCTTCTCCTCATTCTGAACAAAAAAAAGTAGACAATAACACACTGTTTCTCTCTGGATTGGTTAAAAACAACAAAGATGTTCCCATACCCGACATACTTATCTATATAAAAAGCAAAAATGGACAATTGATACGCATTCTCAAAACAAACTCACAAGGACACTTTGCCACTTTCCACCCACTTGCCCCAGGAGAATACAAAGGAGAAATTAAAGATCCGAAGGGTGTGTTTTTTTTCGACCCGACCACCTTCTCAATCTCAGAACACTCACTCACACCCCATCTTACAATCTCTTCAAAAGAATTGCTGTAGTTGCAATACTCCTATTATTTTTATTACAATCTTTATAATGAAAAAGCAAAAGAAAGAATTACCCGTCAGATCATCCACCCAAGACTTTACTGAGATCGTCGCAGTTCAAGACGACATCGTCATATTGAAAGACTATTCCGCGTGCACTCTTGTTGCCTCAGGAACTACAAACTTTATACTCCTCTCATCGGAAGAACAAGAAGAAATAATCATATCATATTCTTCCCTTTTAAACTCACTTTCTTTTCCTATTCAAATTGCGATTATTTCCAAAAAAATGGATATTGCTTTATACCTTGTCTACCTTGAAAAAAAAATCACTGAACAAGCCGATATTGAGCTTGCCACAAGACTTCAGGAATATAAAGAATTTATCCAGTCTGTGATAAAAAAAAATACCATTTTAGAAAAAAAATTCTACTTTGTCATTCCATTTTCACCACTTGAGATGGGTATTGCAGGCGCAAGAAAACAATCAATCACCTTACCATATCTTGTTACACGTGCAAAAACCTCTCTTTATCCAAAAAGAGATCATCTCCTTCGCCTTCTTCGCCGGGCCGGTATAGAAGGAAAAATACTCTATGAACAGGAGATCGTTGAACTTTTCTATAATTTATACAATCCTCTTGCCCAATCAAGAAAACTTGAAGATCCAATCGCACATTATCAGGTATTAACCATTTCTCAAAAAAAATAACACATCTCAAAAAAATATGCTTTTTGCAAAGAAAAAAACATACCGAGCTCAAGACGATACACCCAAAAGAATACTATATGATGGAGGCATAACTATTGGGGATATTATCGCTCCCTCATATGTTGAAGTTGACTTTAATAATATTAAAATAGATGATATCTACTATCGCACGATGTTTGTCGTTGGATATCCTCGTTTTGTCTCACCCAACTGGCTTTCTCCTCTTATTACTTTTGATCACCCTCTTTATATATCTATGTTTATTTATCCGACCGAGTCAAAGGACATTCTCAAAGATCTAAAAAGAAAAATCGCAGAGATGGAGGCAACTATTGAAAATGATATTAAAGAAGGAAAAATAGTTGATCCATCAGTACAAGTTGCCCTCAACGACGCCCTTGTTCTTCAGACGGAGCTTGCGCAAGGAAGTGAGCGTTTTTTTCAATTTGGACTTTATTTTACTATCCCTGCTTATTCGCCCGAAGAACTTGCACAAGTCACGAAAGAAGTAAGCTCACTTCTTTCCTCACTTCTTATCATTGCAAAACATGCAACGCTTGAGATGGAGGAAGGATTTAAATCAACGCTTCCTCTTTTTACCGACAAACTTTCAATCTTTCGCAATATGGACACTACCTCTCTTGCCACCACCTTTCCCTTTTCTACCACATCACTCACTGCAAACGAAGGGATATTGTACGGCATCAATCAACATGACGGAAGTCTTATTATCTTTGACCGATTTACCCTTGAAAATGCCAACTCAGTGATCTTGGGCAAATCAGGAAGTGGAAAAAGCTTTTTGGTCAAACTTGAGGCAACACGCCTCCTAATGATGGGGGTTGACGTCATCATCATTGATCCTGAAAACGAATACAAGTCAATCGCCGAAGCTACCAATGGAGGAGAATTTGTCTCCTTTTCACTCTCATCAGAGTATAAAATCAATCCATTTGAACTCAACACTCAAAATCCAGAACCTGATGAACTCGCAAATAAAATCTTAAGTCTTCATTCTCTTTTTAAAGTTATTATAGGTGATTTAACTCCCTCGGAAGACGCGCTCCTTGATCGTCTACTCGTGCTCACCTATCAACAAAAAGGAATTACTCAAAACAAAGACACATTTAAAAAAACACCGCCTCTTCTTGAAGATTTATATAAAAATTTCTTGGGAATGGAGACTCCAGAATCAATAGGTCTTGCGAGTCGGCTTGAAAAATTTGTAAAAGGGTCTGCTGCCGGAGTTTTTAATCAACAGTCTAATTTTGATCTTAAAAAGTCTTTCACTGTATTTGGTATACGCGATATTGATGAGAATATACGCCCGGTTGTCATGTATATTATCCTTGATTATGTGTGGAATCGAATACGAAGAGAGCGAAAAAAAAGAATTCTGGTGATTGACGAAGCATGGTATTTGATCAAACACAGAGACTCAGCGTCATATCTTTTCAGTTTTGCAAAGCGCGCTCGTAAATATCTCCTTGGACTTACCACTATCACTCAAGACACTGCCGACTTTCTCTCAACAGACGAAGGAACTGCCATCGTCACCAATTCTTCACTCCATATTCTTTTGAAGCAATCGGTTGCTGGCATTGATAAAATAAGTCAGGTATTCAAATTAACCAAAGGAGAAAGACGACTTTTACTCTCAAGCGATATCGGCGAAGGCCTTTTTTTCGCAAGCCAGTCACATGTTGGGATAAAAATCATTGCTTCAGAAAAGGAAAAAAAATTACTCTCTCCCTGACTCTTCATCGTCAGTGCGTACTGGCATAATAATATGAAGAAAATCCTTTTCATTTGGTATTCGAAAAACCGAAGGAGCGCTACTTTTAGTTATTTCAAAAATGATATTTTCTGATTTTATTGCATTCAGAAAGTCAAGTATAAACTTATAATTAAATGCAATCTTCTGATCAAAAACTCCCTCAATCTCAGCGCTTTGATGAATAAAAGTGCCATTATCTTCTTTTGTGCGTGGTCGAATCACTATGCCATCCTTTTGCACATGAAGAAGGATAATGTGTGAAAAATCTCGCGCAAAAACTGAAGAAAGCTTTATATTGCGTAAAAATTCTTCTTTATTTATTACTGCTTTTGTTGTATATTCTGTGGGAATAACTTTTTCATAAGGGGGAAAATCGCCATCAATAATGCGGGAGAAAATCACGTCTTCACCGTGTGAAAAAATTACCACCTTTTCTTTTTCCGAACAAGTCATCTTAATTTCTTTTGTCTTTGACTTCATTCTTATCAATTCCGACAACACCTGAGAAGATATGGTAATCTCTGGAAACGGCTTTTTTTCCTCGTGTATAAAAAGAGAGAGGCGAAAACCATCAGTTGCCGCTATATATTTTTGCCCATCGCGAACAGAAAAATTAACCCCTGTGAGGATAGGACGAGCATCATCTGATGAGGTGGCGAAAAGAACAAGTGGAAGAATTTTATCAAAAAAATCTTTTTTTAAAATATATTCCTGTCCTTCCACGTTAGGTATTTTTGGGAAATCATCAGAAGACATTATCGGAAATGAACCAATCGTTTTATCACCTGAGATCAAAAGAACAGTATCTTTTATCTCAAGAGTAAGGATATTGAAAGAAATAAAACTTAAAAACTCATTTACCTTTTTGATATCCACTACGCATTCGTATTTTTTTACTTCATCAATAGCAATTGCTGTATAAAAAAAATCATTCAGATTGGTTGTTATTATCTCAAGTTTATTTTCATGAAATCTAAATAAACCTCCATGCAAGAATGAAGAAGAGGTTAATTTGTTAAGAGTAAAACGTGAGGCCACATTTATTTTTTCTTGAAACAATGTTTTGGATATAGTTATTTTCATATATTAAATAGTAGTTATAGAGTATGTGTATAAGTGTATAGAATACACTGCTTTTTTTCAATGGGTTTTCTCAAAGGTTTAAATAGAAAATTCTTTTTGTGCATAGTGTGTGTATGTTATGTTGATGAGGTAATTGAATTGAGTATTCTATCAATCTCTTCTTTGAAAATGGGATTTTTTAAGTACTGTTGAGTTATTTTATTGACACCGTGAATAATCGTTGTGTGATCTTTTCTTTTCAGGATAAATGCGATTTCTTCAAGTTTTATTTTGAAGAAGGTGCGTAAAATATACATGATTATTTGGCGGGGGAAGGCTATCTTTTCTTGACGAGACGATCCTTTTATATGAGATATTTTTATATCGTAGTATGAACAGACTATTTTAATTACTTCTTGAGGAGTTGTTCGTGAAGCTATTTTTTTATTTTTTTCACTCATTTCTCCTTTGATAATCTCTGGGGTTATTTTCTCTTTTTTTTCTGAGAGATGAGTATATGTATGAAGTAATTTTCCTTCAAGTTCGCGAGCGTCACTGACGTGCTCTGCGATGAGTTTTGCCGCTTCAATGTCTATCTCAATATTACGTTCTTGCGCCTTGATAAGAAGTATTGCGGTACGCAGTTCAATATCTGGTTTTTGTATATCAATGGTTAAACCACCTGAGAAGCGAGATCGTAATCTGTCTTCTAATTTACTTATTTCCTTCGGTGGTCTGTCTGAGGTGAGCACGATTTGTCCTCCCTGTTTTATTATGGTGTTGAATGTGTGATAAAGTTCTTCCTGAATATAATTTTTCCCTGCGACAAATTGAACATCATCAATAAAGAGAACCGAAAGAAAACGGTATTTTTTTCTAAAATTGGCAGTATTTTTAGCTCTTATGAGTTCTATTAAGTCGTTAGTAAATTCTTCTGAGGTGCAGTAGCGCATTTTCCGAGACGGGTCTTTCTTAAGAATGGTTATTCCAATAGCATGCGTCAGGTGTGTTTTCCCCACCCCCACACCTCCATATATGAAAAGAGGGTTGTATGACGTCCCTATTTTTTCTGTGACTACCCGAGCCGCTGTGTATGCGATCTGGTTAGTTGACGAGACGGCAAAATTTTCAAAAGTAAACCGAGGTTGAAGTCCTGCCTTTTCTATAGACTCTTCCAAGCTCATGATCGCCTTCTTGTGAAAATCAAGCAAAGGAGTCTCCTTGTTATGCGCGCCTTTTTTTTCTTTAATAATAAAGGAAAGAGAGATTTTTTTACCAACCCATTGGGAGAAATGGGCTTCAAGCTCATTTTTTTTGGTTTCAAGAAAGATTTTCATTCCTCTATTTTCACATGAGAGAGTAATGGTGTTGTCTGTAGCATCAATAAAGTGCGTTCTTCTTAAAAGAGGGATGAGAATAGGAGAAAATTTTTTTTTAGAAAGATCTGTGATAAAAGAAAGCCAAGTGTCCTTCATAGAATGTGGATAACTTATCCACATCATAATCAAATGTTATCCACCTGTCAACCACATAATTACTATATAAAATATACTTAGTTTCCCAAAAAAACTCCTCTCTTTTTTATAGAGAGGAGTATAAAATTTTTTTTACTCAACTATGATAGTGCCTGTATCTTTTGGAGAGAGATGATTATGATATCTCCATGTCCCCTGTTTCTCAAAAGTAAATGAGTAGCTTATAGTTTTTCCTACTCCTGTTTTTTGGTCAAACACTGATAAATCAGTATGTGCGGGGTGTGGTTCCGATGCCACCCACATGGATTTTTCACTCTTATTGACAAACATAACGGTTTCTCCAACTAAAATAGTCATGGAGCTTGGTTCAAAGCCATTTGTGGTGTATTGTACTGTTTTTTTCTCAATGGGTGTCTCGGTTTTTTTCATGGAAGACGGTTCTTCACTTGGAGCTATTTGTTGGTTTTTGTTTTGTGCTTTTTCCTCTTTTATAGCAGGTGTTGGTGTGGTTGTCTTTGTGTCTTTTTTGGGTATAGTTTTTTATCATTTATAAAGAAATGCGATGATCGATAGAATAATAATAAAGTTTTTCATGCTTTT